>JAYVCG010000027.1:0-6441 GCA_043750075.1 Acetobacteraceae bacterium
GATTTCACCGGTGCCACCGACCTGTGCTCCATGCTGGTGCGTGGCGGCATGCGCACGGTGCAACTGATCGGCACGCCCGCGCCGGATGACCCGGTGCCGCAGGCGGATGCCGTGGTCGTCGCCATTAAATCCCGCACCGCGCCGGTGCGATGGGCGGTGGAGGAAAGCCTCGCCGCCCTGGCATGGCTGCGAAAGGCGGGCGCGCGGCAATTCTTCTTCAAGTATTGCTCGACCTTCGACAGCACCGCTCAGGGCAACATCGGACCCGTGACCGACGCGCTGATCCAGGCGCTTGGCTGCGGGTTTTCCCTTCATTGCCCGGCATTCCCGGCCAACGGGCGGACGCTCTATCAGGGGCATTTGTTCGTCAACGGCGCGCTGTTGAACGAAAGCGGCATGGAGCATCACCCGCTGACCCCGATGACCGACGCCAATCTGGTGCGCGTGCTGTCGCGCCAGACCGAGGGCACCGTCGGCCTCGTCCCCTTCGCCACGGTGGAGAAAGGCGGCAACGCCATCCGCGACGCGATGACGCGTCTGAAGGAACAGGGCCGCCGCCATGCCATCGTCGATGCCGTGACCGATCCGCATCTGCGCGCGATCGGCGAGGCGGCGGCGCATCACGCGCTGCTGTGCGGCGGCTCCGGCGTCGCCATGGGAGTGCCGGGCAATTTCCGCCGCGCCGGGTTGCTGCCCGCCGCCGATGACGCGGCGGCGCTGCCGGTGGTCGAGGGCGCGACGGCGGTGCTGTCCGGCTCGTGCTCCCGCGCCACGCTGGCGCAGCTTGGCTTCGCCCGCGCGCATCTGCCGGTGCATGAACTCGACCCTCTCGCCACTCCCGACGCCGCCACCCTCGCCAACGCCGCCCTCACCTGGGCGGAAGGGAAGATCGGCGAGAAACCGGTGGTGATCGCCGCCTCCGCCCCGCCTGACAAGGTCGCCGCGATCCAGCAGGCGCTTGGCGGTTCCGAAAAAGCGGGTCTGTTGCTGGAAGACGCCATGGCCCGCATCGCCGAGGGCCTCGTCGCCCGTGGCGTGCGCCGCATGGTGGTGGCGGGCGGCGAAACCTCCGGCGCGGTGGTCACCAGACTGGGCGTGAAACAACTGCGCATCGGTGCGGAAATCGATCCCGGCGTGCCCTGGACCCATGCCTCGGGCAGCGGTCACGATCTGTTGCTGGCGTTGAAATCCGGCAATTTCGGCGCCATGGATTTCTTCCTGAAAGCATTTCCGATGACACAAGGTCAGCCGCGATGAGTGAAACCCCCGCGATGAGTGAAACAAAGTCCCGCGATCTGATGGTGGAGCTGGCGGCCAGCCTGTTCGCGCGAGGTTTCTCCGTTGGCAGCGCCGGCAACATCAGCATGCGGGTCGAGGGCGGTTATCTGATAACCCCCACCAATTCCAGTCTGGGGCGGCTCGATCCGGCGCGCCTCTCCAAACTCGATGCTGATTTCCGCCATGTCGGAGGGGACAAGCCGTCGAAGGAAGTGTTCATGCACCGCGCCTTTTATGTCACGCGCGCGGAGGCGGGAGCGATCGTTCACCTGCACTCGACGCTGGCGACGGCGGTGGCGTGTTTGCCCGACGTGGACATGGACAATCCCATTCCGCCTTTGACGCCGTATTTCGTCATGCGCATCGGGCGGCGGATGCCGGTCATTCCGTATTTCCGCCCAGGTGATCCGGCGATGGAACCGGCGATTCGCGCCGCGGCGCCGGATGCGCGCGCGGTGCTGCTGGCCAATCACGGACCGGTCGTGTCGGGAAAGACGTTGCTGGACGCGGTGTACGCGGCCGAGGAACTGGAGGAAGCAGCGAAGCTGTTCCTGACGCTGCGCGGCAGCACACCGCGTCTGCTGACGCCCGCTCAGGTGGATGAATTACTGGAGACATTTGGTTAACGCCAAAGGCTCGTATTGTTGACCCAATGCCCTCATCCCCCGGTTCACACGGGGGATGAGGCGGTCAGAAGCGTCATGTCACTCGTGCGTCGTATCCTGCGTGGCATGCATCTCATTGCTCACCGGTGTTTCCTGAATTGGAACCTTCCGCGGACGGCCTACTTTCCGGCCTGTCCCGGTACTTTTCGGAGTGGTACTTTTCGGGGCGGCATTTTTCGTGGCGGTTCTTTTCGCTGACGCTTTCTTCGGCGCGGCTTTTCTCGCCACGATTTTCACGGCGGCTTTCCGCCCGGCCGTCTTGCGCGGCGAGGCTTGCGCGGCCGCCTTACGCCCGGTGGCTTTCTTCAGCGCGCTTTTGCGCGTGGTCTTCGCGGCGGCGGCGGGACGTCCCACTTTCTTCGCGGCCACCTTACGCGCGTTTTTCTTTGGCGCCGCTTTGCGCGTGGCTGTCTTGGCCACGGCTTTGCGTCCCGTCGTCTTCGCCGCCGTCTTACGTGCGGTGGTCTTGCGTGCGGTGGTCTTCACGGCGGCTTTCCGCCCGGCTTTCTTCACCGCGGTTTTCCGCGCCGGCGCTTTCGCCGCCGCCGCGGGTTTACGTCCGGGTTTCTTGGCCGCCGGCTTACGCCCAGGGGTTTTTCTGGTGGTTTTCCGGGTTCCCGCGCGCATCGCCAAAGCCTGAGCGCGTGGTGTTTTTTCTGTTGTCACATCATCATCATTCACGCCTGCGCACTCCCTAGTTGCCGGTGTCAGCGCCAAAAGACCACCATGGTCCGGCTGAAACGGACTGTTTCGCATCAGAACAATTCAGGTCACGAAACCACGCGATCCTGGTCTTGGCCCTGGCCATTCCCGTCCGAAACAGCGCCGCGCGCCACGCCATCGCGCCCGGACCTTGCTTCATTACGAGGTTCTTACAAAACCCCTGAACGTTCCTGCCAATCACCTCTCAGAGACTCGGTCACGCGGGTCGATTCCACCGCACTCTGTTACGTTTGTCGGCACCTCGCCCGCCGCTGTCAATGACAATTTACAAACCGACAAAAAAACCGCCGCGGCATCATGCCGCGGCGGTGTTGACTTTCGCCCGTTTGGTGCAGCTCAGCCGCGTTTATCGATAGGCACGAACTGGAGATTTTCCGGACCGACATAGTTGGCGGTTGGCCGGATCAGCTTGTTGTCGATGCGTTGCTCAATCACATGCGCGCCCCAGCCAGAGGTGCGCGCGATGACGAACAGCGGGGTGAACATGTTCGTCGGTACACCCAGCATGTGATAAGAAATGGCGCTGAACCAGTCCAGGTTGGCGAACATCTTCTTCGCGTCCAGCATCGTCGCCTCGATCCGGTCGGCGACATGGAACAGCCGCAGATCGCCCGCCTGTTCCGACAAACGCCGCGCCACCTTCTTGATAACCTCGTTGCGCGGGTCGGAAATCGTGTACACCGCGTGGCCGAAACCGATCACCACTTCCCGGTTGGCGACGCGCTTGCGAATGTCCGCCTCGGCCTCGTCCGGGGACGCGTAACGGTTCTGGATTTCGAAAGACACCTCGTTGGCGCCGCCATGTTTCGGCCCGCGCAGCGCGCCGATACCCGCGGTGATCGCCGAATGCATGTCCGCCCCGGTGCCCGCGACCACACGGCAGGTGAAGGTGGAGGCGTTGAATTCGTGCTCCGCGTAGAGGATCAACGAGGTATGCATCGCGCGCACGAATTCGGCGCTCGGTGTTTCGCCGTGCAGCAAATGCAGGAAATGACCGCCGATCGAGTCGTCGTCCGTCTCCACCTCGATGCGCTTGCCGTTCTGGGCATAATGGAACCAGTACAGCAGCATCGATCCGAGCGAGGCCATCATGCGGTCGATGATGTCGCGCGCTCCTGGCCCGTTCTGATTGTCCTTCTCCGGCAGCACGCAGCCAAGTGCTGAAATGCCGGTGCGCATCACGTCCATGGGATGCGAGGCGGCGGGCAATGCCTCCAGCGCCGCTTTGACGGCGGCGGGAAGGCCGCGCAGGGCTTTCAGTTTGGCTTTGTAGTTCCGCAGCTCGGCGTGGGTCGGCAATTTGCCATGCACGATCAGATAGGCGATTTCCTCGAACTCGCAGACATCGGCGACATCGAGGATGTCATAGCCGCGATAATGCAGATCGTTGCCCGAGCGGCCAACGGTGCACAAGGCGGTGTTGCCGGCGACGATGCCGGACAGGCCGACGCCTTTTTTCGCCCGGTTGGGTAAAGCGGTTTCACTCATGGGTGCGTGTCCTTTTCAGATGATACCCGGTTTGCCGATGGCCAGCGTGCCCGCGGGCAGCGCCACGTTCAACAGGTGCAGATCGCCCGCCGCCAGACTGGCCAGCGACTGCGCGGCCTCCAGGAAACGATTCGATTCGCGTGTCGAGATGATCCCATCCGTCAGCGTCAGGAATTTGTTGATGTAATCGTCCCGGCCGAACGGGCGGGCGCCCAGGGGATGGGCGTTGGCGACGGCCATTTCATCGACAAGGGTGGTGCCGTCGCGCAGCACGATTTCAACCCGGCCGCCGAACGACAATTCATTCGGGTCGATGGAGCGGTAACGCCGGGTCCATTCCGGGTCTTCCGTCGTCTCGATCTTGTGCCAGAGCCGCACTGTATCGGCGCGTCCGGCCCGCCGCGGCGCGTAGCTGTCCACATGGTGCCATGTGCCATCCTGCAACGCCACGGCGAAGATGTACATGATGGAGTGATCCAGCGTCTCACGGCTGGCTTTCGGGTCCATCTTCTGCGGATCGTTGGCGCCGGTGCCGATCACGTAATGCGTGTGATGGCTGGTGTGGATGACGATTTTCTCGATCTGTTCGATATCTTCGATCTTCTCGCGCATGCGGAAGGCGAGGTCGATCAGCGCCTGCGACTGATATTCCGCGCTGTGTTCCTTGGTGTAGCTGTCCATGATGGCGCGTTTTCTTTCGCCCGGACCGGGCAACGGCACCTGGTAATGGGCCTGGGGACCGTCGAGCATCCAGGCGATCACGCTGTCCTCGCCTTCGTAGACCGGGGAGGGGGCGCCTTCGCCGCGCAGCACGCGGTCCACCGCCTCCACCGCCAGTTTACCAGAATGCGCCGGGGCGTAGGCTTTCCAGGAACTGATTTCGCCTTTGCGGGACTGGCGTGTCGTGAAGCTGACGTGAACCGCCTGCTGCACCGCCTGATAGATCATGTCCTGCTTCAGGCCCAGAAGCGTGCCGATGCCCGCCGCCTGCGCCGGGCACAGATGCGCGATATGGTCGATCTTGTGCTCGTGCAAACAAATGGCGCGCACGAGGTTGATCTGAATTTCATATCCCGTCGCCAGCCCGCGGATCAGATCGCGTCCGGATTTCTCCATGGTCTGCGCCACGGCGAGGATCGGCGGGATGTTGTCGCCGGGATGCGAATAATCGGCGGCGAGAAACGTATCGTGCATGTCCAGTTCGCGCACCGCGGTGCCGTTGGCCCAGGCGGCCCATTCCGGCGTCACGCGTTTGGCGGCGGGCACGCCGAACACCGTGGCGCCGCCTTTGTGGGGACGGGCCAGCGCCATGTCGCGCGCCGAAACGACCGGGCGGCGGTTGATCGCCGCGATGGCGACGGAAGCGTTGTCGATGATGCGGTTCACCAGCATCGCCGCCACGTCGCGGTCCACCGCGACCTTGTCGGCGGCCACACCGGCGATTTTCCAGGCGAGCTGGTCTTCGCGTTTCAGGTCCGCCTTGGATGGGTGGACCTTGACGTCATGCGTGATCATTCATTCCTCCATTCCGCGCCTGAGGGCGCGCGGGTTGGCCCCTGTGTGAGGCCATCCGTTGCTTCCTACGGTCGCGCCCGCGCCGCGGCAAGGATGTGGGCCGGCGGAATGAAGAAGAAATCAATGACGGGCGAGCAACTGCGCCGGCGTGTGGCTGGCGATGGGATCGTGTTTCAAATGCAGCAGGACAGAACCCATGGTATGCGCCTTGGCGTCATGCATCAGGCTCGCGCCCGCATGCGCCACCGCGTTCGCCGCGTTGTGCATCGCATCCTCCGCCTGATGCAGGAAGCCGAGGAAATGGTTGCCGCCATGGCCATGAAACACATGCGTCTTATGCCCGCCGCCCGCCCCGTGGGGACAGCGGATCATGATCGGTCCCTTGCCGATATGTTTCCCAATCTTGCTGACCGGATCGCCCTGGGCGCGTAAATTCACCACATGTCCCGCGTTGCCCCATTTGGGGTGGCCCGCGAACTTATGGTCGCCCATGCCCGGCGCGTTGAAGGTCACGCCCGTCATCCCGCTCCGGTGGCCCGCCACCACCTGCGCCAGGGCTCCGCCAAGCGAATGGCCCAGTATGTAGATGGTGCATGCGTGACCGGCGGTGGCCAGGACGGAGGCGGTGAAAGCCTCCGCCTCCCGGATTTGCGGCAGGGGAAAGACCTTGCAGATGATGGCGCCGTCGTTGACGATCCAGTCGTTGCCAAAATCCTTCGTTTCGCTGCCACGGAAGGCGATGACGATGACATTGCCCTTGCGATAGCTGGCG
>JAYVCG010000028.1:0-9400 GCA_043750075.1 Acetobacteraceae bacterium
GGGCCGCAAGGCGGCGATGGAGATGCTGCTGACCGGCGATCTGATCGACGCCCATCGCGCCCGTGAGATCGGCCTGATCAACCGCGCCGTCCCGCCGGAGGCGCTGGACGCGGCCGTCACCGCCCTGGCCCGCCAGATCGCCGGCAAAAGTCCGCTCATCCTCGCCATCGGCAAGGAGGCTTTTTACCGTCAGGCCGAACTCGATCTCACGGGCGCCTACGCCCTGACCGCCGCGGTCATGACCCGCAACATGCTGGCCAGCGACGCCGCCGAGGGGATCGATGCCTTCCTGGAAAAACGCTCCGCCGTGTGGAGCGGAACTTGATCCGGCGTCGTTGCCTCCTCATGTGGGTATCAACATGAAAGACCCCTACGAAATCCTGGGCCTGGCGCGGGACGCGAACGAAGCGGCGATCAAGGCCGCGTATCGCAAGCTGGCCAAACGCCACCATCCCGATCTGCATCCTGGTGATCCGAAGGCGGCGGAGCGTTTCCAGGAACTCAACAACGCCAACGATGTGCTGTCGGATTCCGAAAAACGCGCGCGCTTCGACCGCGGCGAGATCGACGCCGAGGGCCACGAAGTCCCGCCGCGCGGTCCTTTCTATCGCGATTTCCAGGACGGCGCGGCGCGCGGCGGCACGGCGGGCTTCAGCGAGGATGACATCGCCGCTTTTTTCTCCCGCCAGTTCAACGCCCGCGGTGGTGAAGGCAACATGCGCGCGCCTGGTGCCGATCTGCGCTACCATCTGACCCTGGGGTTCCTGGAGGCGGCGAACGGCACCGCCCGGCGTGTGCTGATGCCAGACGGGCGGGCGCTGGACGTGAAGATCCCCACCGGGATCGAGGACGGGCACACCATCCGTCTCAAGGGCCAGGGCCGCTCAGGAATGGGTGGCGGCCCTTCTGGCGATGCGCTGATCGAGGTCGCGGTCGCGCCGCATCCTTTCTTCCGGCGTGAGGGCGATGATGTGGCCGTCGCACTGCCAGTGACGTTGCAAGAGGCTGTACTGGGCGCCTCCATTTCCGTGCCCACCGTCAAGGGCAACGTCAAACTGACCATTCCGCCCGGCTCCGGCGACGGCACCCGTCTGCGCCTGCGCGGCCGCGGCATCCGCGAGGGCCACCAGTTCGTGACCCTGAACGTCGTCGTCCCGCCCGGCGAGGAACCTGCTTTGGCCGAGTTCCTCCGGACCTGGACCCCCGCCACCCTCTTCAACCCCCGCGCGGAGATGGAGGAACCCTGATGCGCCTCACCGCCGTCGCCGCCCTCATCAACCTTGGCGAGCCAGACCTCATCGCCTGGATCGAACGCGGCTGGGTCCACCCGGAGCAGCCGGACACCAGCCCCGTTTTTCCTGATATCGGCTTCTCTGACATCGACTTCGCCGACATCGACATCGCCCGTGTCCGTCTGATCCACGATCTGCGCACGCTGATGCGGATCGAGGACGAGACGATCCCCATGGTCCTGTCGTTACTCGATCAGGTCTACGATACCCGCGCCCGCCTGCGATCCGTTCTGCGTGCCGTGGAAGCCCAGCCTGAGCCGGTGCGCCGGGCGATCCTGACCGCGATCGGCTGATCCGGTTCATGGGAGGAACGGAAACGAGGGCCAGCGGTGAGGGGATAAGGGCCATTCCCGTGCAACCGCGAAGCCCTGTCCCGCGTTACTCCGTGTGATGCTGTTTCCTGGGAGAAAGCAGACGCTCTCACCCGCCATCCGGTTCAGCACGGGAAAGGACAGCAACGATCATGCCCAATGACCCGGCTCAGATTAACCCGGCCCAGAGCGCGCGGCACGGGAGAAAATTTCAGTGATGTATCGTTCACGGCCAGGGAAACCCGTCCTCCCTCCGGCTTGCCGGGTGCGTTCCCTGGTGTTGCCCGGCCTGCTGGTGCTTGGCGCCGGGCTTTGGCTCGCGGGTTGCGCGGCTTCAAGGCCGGTGGGCAACGCACATGTCCCGGAACCCGCCCGGCCGGTCGATCTCAACCGGTATCTTGGCCTGTGGCATGAAATCGCCCGTTACGAAAACAGCTTCGAACGCGATTGCGAGGGCGTGACCGCGGAATACACGCTACGCGCGGATGGCCTGATCCGGGTGCTGAACACCTGCCGCGAGGGTGGTCCTGGCGGACGCGCCCGCTCCTCCGAAGGCAAGGCGAAAGTGGTTGAAGGCAGTCAGGGCGCGAAACTGCGGGTGTCGTTTTTCGGTCCGTTTTTTGGCGATTACTGGGTGCTCGACCATGCCGGGGATTACGCCTGGTCGATCGTGGGGGAACCCAGCGGGAAGTATCTGTGGATCCTGAGCCGCGACGCCACGCCGTCTCCCGCCGCCCTGGAAATGCTGGTGCGGCGTGCGCGGGAATTGGGGTACGACACGGCCCTTCTGCGCATGACGCGCCAGCCGCCTGGCTAACGGGTGCCGTTTTGACCGAAGGCGGGGCTCCGCCCCATGCCCCGCCAGGAGGCTCTGCCTCCTGGACCTCCGCCAAAGGCGGGGCCCTTGGAACCCATCCATTGTTCTTTTTTACTGCAAGACGAAGCGGTTAAGCTCCATGCGGGGCCGCGCGCCTGGGCCCACGTCCAGGCGGTTGACGCCCAGTGTCTGGCCAAGGGCGCTGCCGGTCAGGGCGGCTCCGGCGGAGGAGCCCAGGATCAGGGCTGGCCTGGCGTGCGGGCTCCGGGCCGGGGACGCGCCGCCTGGCAGGCGCAGAGCGGCATAAGCCTTGGGCTGCGCTGCTTTCGGCAACGCCCAACTATAGGCGATCGGATTGAACATCCGCCAGGTGGGCGCGATTGGCGACCAGAGCGCGTACTGTAGCGAGAAGGCGGGACGGGCGATCTGCACCCCGGCCTCCGACCAGCCATAGATGAAGCCATGCGTGGGATAGGCCGCGCCCAACGGACCGCCGGTGCCGAACTGGACCCGCACCTCGGTCCAGTCATTGGCGGAGGAAACATCCAGCACCAGGATTTCCCGTGAGACCGCGCCGTGCGGCGTGGTCGCGGTGGGCCAGTTGGCGTGGTCGATCAGGATTTTCCGCGCGCTCAGCACATGGGTGACGACGGCGACATGGCCAAGGGGCATGCGCTCGATGCCGGGGAAGGCGAGCACGGCGCCGGGCTCGGGGTGGTTGCCGCGGGCGTAGGTGCCGGTGGCCTTGTCCCACCAGGTCCAGGCGTCGCCGCGCAGCCCGATGCCCGAGACCATGCGCGCGTAGGGCACGCATTGCAGGAAGCCGGGCGTGTCGATCACCGGCTGCGCTGCCGCGGCGGGGGCGATCCAGGAGCTTTGCTCGTCGAGGAAGGCGGTGTGGGTCTGACGGGCGGGCTCGGGTTTGCGGGACGCGGCGCGGATGGGTTTGATGGGAACTGGCCTGATGGGCTCGATGCGCGCGGGCACGGCGTCGATCGCGTCCAGGCGGATGGTGACGCCCGTGGAGGGGGAGACGGCGGCGGAGGCGCCGGTGTTGGAGGCGCTGGCCCCAGGCGCGCTTTTCCCCATGCCTTGTGTTCCACCGTCTTGCGCGCGCACGCCTTGAGCCCATGCAGCGGGGAACGGCATGGCGCAGGACAAAACGGTCACGGCGCCGAGAATGGCGATCGCGGAGTCACATCGGAGACGCATGAACCCCTCTTTTGTCGTTTTTTCGTCCGAACCCCATGGCGCTAGCAGCCCGCGGCCGGTCCTGACAAGCCATGAAGTCCGGTATTTCCCTTAAAAAGGCTGATTGTCCGGGTCAACCTTTTCTTAAACCGGGGAAAATGACCAAACTCCCTCCTTCCGGCGGGCCGGGCGCCCCATGCCGCGTCCCACGCCCGCGGCGGGGTGCCCTTGTCCGGCACCGCCTCCCGGAAGGACACTGCCGCCTGGAACGAGGGGAACCCATGGACCATCCGGAACAACGCCCAGGGCAACACATCGTGCGGGTCGGGCCGCTCGCAGTCGGCAACGCCCTGCCCTGAGGTCATGGAATCCGGTCGCTGTCGGTGAACAGGGCCTGCCAGAGCGTCACCTCTTCCGAGCCATCATACCATTTCATTCCGACCGTCCGGCTCACGAGGGAACGTTCCAGCAACCGGAAGCCCGCGTGCCGCACATTGCGCGCCACCTGGGCGGCCAACGGTGTTGGCGCGTCCTCGGGCCGCGTCACCCAGGAGTAGCGTTCAGCCGCATCCTGGTGAAGCAGTGCCGCATAGGAACCCACCCCGGACAACGCCAGGCCAACCTGATCTCCCGCCTGGTTCAGGACCAGGCGGATGGAAACGTCATTGTTCAAATCCGTCGTGTCGATAATTTCGATTCCACTCGACCGCAGCGATCCGATGAGGGGACGGTGGGGTCCATTTCTGAGTATTTCGGAAACCTTACGGAAATTGGGCGCATCCAGACTCCCATAGCATGCGCGCAGCGCCGTCATGATCGTCTCCATCGTCGCGCCGTCCGATGACTGATACCTGGAATGGTTCATGGAATTTCCTTTCCTATGGGATGCCCGTGAATTCTGCCAGAGGCATCCTGATACACACGAACGCCAGACTGGCCACCACCATACCCTCCTGTTCCAATCCGGCGGTCAAAATTGTATTCACGCACCCTTGGTTGCTTTGGCACTGGGATTCCTTTTTGCCAAGCCTCTTGGGTCAGTGCGTCGGCTTCAGCAGGCGAACCGTCAAAGGTTGACGTTGGTTTGCCAAGTTTCATTCGATTTCGATTTTGTGGGGTTCCGGTAATGTGGCCATCTTGCTTCTGCCGGGAGATTAACGGTCTCCTGGCTGCGGTGGAGGCAGTCACCGCGTTCGGGTTTCCTTGCTTCAATGCCGGGGTGGGTGAGCCCGAAGGCTTATCAATTACCGTGTTTCCTCCCGCTGACCCGCCATTGACCGATGAGCGGTTCCCTGGAACGAGTTGCTTCAAAATGACTCCGCCCACAGCACGAACCGCGGCACCAACTCCGCTCACAACGCCCGTGGCACCAATGCCAATCATCGTCTCAAGCGGATACACGGGCCGGATCGCATCCTGGGCGGGATCGGGTGGCTGCTTGCTCTTTTCAATGTCCGCTCGCGTGGCTGGATCACGCGCACGCTCAGAGGCATCGGCGACAAAACGAGGCCACTGGTCAACCCCGACCGTCTTGATGGCGTCGGCCAACTTACCAGCAGCTTTTCTGATGTCCCGTTGATTGATCGCCGTGGCGGCACCAAGCGCCGCGGCGTGAAGGTTCAACACAACCCGATCATCGGCCGCGCGGCCAAAGAAGCGGTCTGCAAAAGCTGCCTGATCAAGACGCGCCCCCCGAACCCAGGCTGTCATTGCCTCTTTTAGGTGGAAGAGAGTCCCATGTTGGTATTGCGCCTCGACACGTCCGCGTGCGGTCGCCGGGAGTGCCGCGATTGCGCCGTAAGCAAGAGCCAGAACACGATCTTCAATGCTTTTGCCTGCCACCGCTGAATTGAGGTGTGTCCGCTTACCTTCATCCGGTGTGGTTCCGTGCCCGAACCACATATGATACTGCCGCCCCTGCTCCTTCCAACTCATCCAATAACGCCCTTGTTTAAGGCTTATATTCCTATAACAAAGCAAATTTGAAGGCAAGCTAAATCGTGCGTAGGCGCGTCCCACGCCCGCGGCGGTGTGCCCTTGTCCGGCACCGCCTCCCGGAAGGACACTGCCGCCTGGAACGAGGGAAACCCATGGACCATCTGGAACAACGCCCAGGGCAACGCCCCGAGCAACGCATCGTGCGGATCGGCCCGCTCGCGGTCGGCAACGCCCTGCCCTTCACCCTGATCGCCGGGCCGTGCCAGATCGAATCCCGCGCCCATGCGCTGGAGGTGGCGGACGCGCTGCGCGCCCTGTCCCTCGCGACCGGCGTGCCGGTGATCTATAAATCGAGCTACGACAAGGCCAACCGCACCAGCGCCTCCGCCGCGCGGGGCATCGGCATGGCCGAGGGGCTGGCGATCCTGGCCGAGGTGCGGGAGAGGACGGGTTTGCCCGTGCTCACCGATGTCCACGCGCCCGAACAGTGCGCTCCGGCGGCCGAGGCGGTGGACGTGCTGCAAATCCCCGCCTTCCTGTGCCGCCAGACGGACTTGCTGATCGCGGCGGGGGAAACCGGGCGGGCGGTCAACGTGAAGAAGGGCCAGTTCCTGGCGCCGTGGGACATGGCGCATGTCGCGGCGAAGATCGCCGGCACGGGCAACCAGAACGTGCTGCTGTGCGAGCGCGGGACAAGCTTCGGTTATAACACCCTGGTTTCCGATCTGCGCGGATTGCCGGTGATGGCGCGCACGGGCTACCCGGTGGTGTTCGACGCGACGCATTCCGTGCAGCAACCGGGTGGCCAGGGCGCGTCCTCGGGCGGGCAGCGGGAGTTCGCCCCGGTCCTGGCCCGCGCCGCGCTGGCCGTGGGCGTGGCGGCGGTGTTCATCGAGACGCACCCCGACCCGGACCAGGCGCCCAGTGATGGCCCGAACATGATCCCGCTGCGGGAGATGGAGGCGCTGATCCGGCGGTTGAAGGCGTATGACGACCTGACGAAGGTGGGATGAGGCACGGCGTCCCCGGATGGAAGCAAGGTGGACAGGGGGGCTTGGAAGGCTGGAACGTGTACTCGCGGGCGCGCGTGGGCACGGAACGCGGCGTCAAAGGCCCTCCGTGCGCGCCTGGAGGAATGAAAGCCATGACCAGTTCAGTCAAGGATTCAATTCTGGGAGTTCTCAGAGACTCAGAGAAGCGCGTCAGTCAGCGCAGGTCTCCCCATGCCCGGAGGGCTTTTCCATGCCGCCAGCGGAAATACACGGCCGCGTGCCTATGGCCTGCCATGAGCCAGATGACGGTGGCGGCGAGATGAATGGCGGCCAGGAAGTTGCGTTTGGTTTTGTCGTAACGGGTGGCGCTGGCCCGGTATTGCTTGAGTTTGGGTAACTGCCCAGGTAGGCGCGGCTGGATCAGGCGACCTTGAGTTCCGCGATCCTCCCTGATACCAACCCGTCGAAGGAATGGATGAACCCTTTCGCGGTCTGGTATGAGATCTCCCGAACGCTGCCAGAAAACCAGGGCCAATCGCACCATGGACCAGTCCTTTAGCAGGACTTCGCGCGCCCGCGCGTCCGAATTCAGCTTCTTGATCGGTATGGTTGTCCTCGTCGCCCTGCCGGTGGCCTTGTTTTATCCAGGGCTGATGAACAATGACTCACTACTCATATACGGCAATGCGCTGGACGGAGGTCCAGCGTCGGACTGGAACAGCCCGTTTCTGGTTTATCTGTGGCGGGCCCTCTTATGGCTTGGCCTGAACGCCGCCGCTTTCACGCTGCTGCAAAGCGCGATTTATGCTTTGCCTCTCGGCTGGCTGCTGGCGCGTGCCGGATTGGACCCGCTCCCCCGGTTGGCGGTACTGTCGCTGATCCTCGCGCTGCCGCCGACGTTGACGTGGCTGGCGACCCTCGAAAAGACCACGATGACGGCCTGCCTGCTCTGCGCCTGTTTCGCTGTCGCCACGGCGCTGGAGACCGCGCGGCATGGAAAATGGCTCTTCCATGTCCTGCTGGCGCTTGCGCTCATTGGCGTGTTCACTCGTCCTAACGGCATTTTATTCTTCGCCCCCGTTGTCGCGTACACCGCCTGGCGTCAGTCTCGCGTCCAAGGACGTTGGTGGACCGCAGCCGTTGTAACGGCGTTCCTGATCACCGCGATCGGCCTGCCCATGATGGCGAGCAGCCTGGGGGCAGTGGAACGGCACCATCCCGAGCAGGAATTTTTCGCCCTCGACCTGATGAATCTCTCAATGGCGGCTGGGCGCGATCTCTTGCCGGAAGGCGCGCTGACGGTACCGCTTGAGGCCGCTGTGGCGGTCATGCTTGAACAGCCTTTTCCACCCTTTGGCGGACGCTTCTCCGTTATGTCGCTGCGCCTCAATGGCATGCTGCCTTATGTGTCGGACGACACGGCGGTCCGATCGCTGCGCCTCGCCTGGATCAACGCACTGGAGACCAGATCCTGGGATTATGTGCGCTATCGTCTGGCGTTGTTCTGGGAATTCAATTGCTTCGATTTTGGGACAGTGTGCTACGATTCCTGGCACTGGTACACTGGGGGCATTGATCTTCCGAATCGGTTCGGCCTGGAAAGCCATGCAGTGCCATCAGTGTTCAAGTTTTATCGCGGTCTCGCCGGCAGCGTATTCTACCGTCCTTATGCTCACGCGTTGGCGACGTTGACGTTGCTTGTCCTGGCACTGCGGCTCCGGAAACCGCTGGTGGCCGCTTTCGCCGCAATCCTGTTGGTGAATTATCTGTCATATCTGCTGATCCTGCCGGGCATCTCCGCGCGCATGGCCATCCCGCTTGGCCTGATGATCCCGGTTTTGACCATTGGCCTGTTCATTCGAGCGGATGCAGTCCGGGGGTTGGTGGCAATGGAACCGGAAGTTGGTCTCAAGGATCACGACACTGCCTGAGCTTCACCTCTGGGGGTGGAGAAGTTGGATCAAAGCGTCATGCCGCAGCACACGCGGCAATCCTCTCCTGAATGCTGATCTGTGCCTCGGTCGGAATTGCCATAGTTCAAGCCCGAATGCGAGCGTTGGCGAAACGAGAGGGTGCACGCTTGATCAGGCGGGCCGTTGCTGGACCTTTCTTACCGGCCGCCGCCAAGGGCTCGAGCACCCGTTCCCCGGCGTCGAAGGCCTTATCGGCGATCAACGTGTCCGCCTCCAGGTCCGGCAAGAGATGATCGGCCCCCTCCAGATCGGATGCCTGACCGCCGGTGAGGTGGAAACCGGTCGGATTGCCCAACGCATCCACCAGGGCGTGGATTTTGGTGCTCAACCCGCCGCGAGAGCGTCCGATCGCCTGGTCCTGGCCGACTTTTGGGGGGCGCCGGCGCCGTGCTGATGAGCACGGACGATGGTGCTGTCGATCATCGCGTATTCGTTTTCGGCCTCCGCCGCGAGAGCGCGGAACATCCGTTCCCACTGATCGTCCCGCAATGCGTGACGACGCATCCCTCGGCTTCCACCAGAACCAGGAGATTATCCAACAAATCCCGTCGGTTGCCAGGGATACGGCATTTGGCGGCAGGCCAGTAAGAAAAGCTCTGGGTCTCTGAGTCTCTGAGAACTCCCAGAATTGAATCCTTGCCTCCTCGCCACCCCCAGCAACGAAGCGGCCGCCCCCTCGCGTCGCGAGAACCCTTCAGGCGGGTTGGCATGAGATACCAGCGTCCCCTCACTCCATCGGAGGCAACCCCGCGACCGGCACACCCGCCGGACCCGGACGCCGATCCCGCAGCATGCGGCGCGCGTCCTCGGCGCGTCCGGCGTTGACATAGGCTTTCAGCAGCGTGAACTCCACGAGGTCGCGTTGCGCCCGGCTGCCGCCGATCCG
>JAYVCG010000029.1:0-3278 GCA_043750075.1 Acetobacteraceae bacterium
TGGACGACGATCGTTTCACCGGCTTTCACCGTGTGTGTGCGGCGCAGCAGGTATTGCGCGGTCATGCCCTGGAGCATCATCGCCGCCCCGGTCTCGAAGCTGATCGCGTCCGGCAGGAGGACGAGGCGATCGGCCGGCAGCACGCGGTCGGAGGCATAGCCGCCGATCGGACCGGCATAGGCGACGCGGTCGCCGGGCTTCACCGTGGTCACGCCCGCGCCGACGGCGGTGACGGTTCCGGCGCCTTCCTGGCCGATGATCAGCGGCATGTTCGGGGCTTTGTAGAGGCCGGTGCGGAAATAGACGTCGATGTAGTTCAGCCCGACGGCGTGATGATGGATCAGCGCCTCGCCCGGTCCGGGTTCGGGGGTGGGGACGTCCTCGTATTTCATTACCTCCGGGCCGCCGTTGGTGTGAATGCGGATGGCCTTCGTCATGTCGTTCTCCGTCCCGTTTCAGATCAGGGTCGCCCCATGGCGCCCGTTGGGGCTACCCGTTGGATGTTCCAGCGCCAGCAGCCAGAGCTTCGTGGGCAGTCCGTCGCCGCCCGAGTAGCCGCCTGGCCCATTGGTGGCAACGACCCGGTGACAAGGGATGAGGATCGGGATCGGGTTGGCGCCGTTGGCGCCCCCCACCGAACGCGGACTGCCGCCCGCCGCCCGCGCGATATCAAGGTAGGACCGGGTCTCGCCATGGGGGATTTCCCGCAATGCCGTCCACACGCGCTGGCGGTAAGGCGATCCCTCCGGCGCCAGCGGCAGGTCGAACGTGGTGAGCGCGCCATCGAAATAGGCGTGCAGTTGCTCGCGCGCGCGGCGTAACAGCGCGGTTTCGTCCTGATCGCTCCCCCAGCCCCATTCGACGGAAACGATGGCTCCGTCCTGCTCGGCGACCGAGAGTGCTCCGACCGGGGTATGCAGCGAGAGCAATGGCACGGGATGTCCTGTCAGTCCTGGGGCGCGATCTCGGCGGGGTGTGAGGCTGCTGTCAAGGCACGGGGTTCAGGGCCGGGTTTCGTCGTGCCTGGCCCCGGTGCCATCCCTCGTGCCGTCCCCCTGGCCAGGACGCCGTCTCCCCCATGGGCGCGGACGATGGTCCTCTGCAACAGGTAATCGCCCCGCGCGTTAGCGATCGGTTTACCTCTGGCGCGCATGATGCGGGCTCCCTGATCGTGGAATCCCGGCCATGTGTCCTGTTCCGCCGCCGCGTCCGGCGAGGTCCGCGTGACGGACGCGCTGATGTCGTTGCTGGCGCTGATGCTGCTGTCCGCCGCCGCCTCGGGCGCGCTGATGTGGGCCACGATGCGCGGCCAGACCCAGCGGACAGCGGAAAAACGGCCTCCGGTTCTTGCTTCACCCGCCCCGGCCGAAACATCCCCTGGCGCGTCCCCCGCCAGGCCCGCCGCGTCCGGAGACGCGGTCTTCCACCGGCTGTTCATCGAGCACGCCTCCGACGTGCTTATGCGCCTCGATCGCCACTGGCGGCGGGTCTTCGTTTCCCCCTCCTGCCGCGAAATCTTCGGCTATCAGGTCGAGGAAATGCTCTCCTGGGCGCCTTTTCAACTGGTGTACCCCGACGATCGCGGCGCCTTGCTCGATGTTCTCGCCAGTCTCGGCCCGCGTGAGCCGGTGCGTGAGGCCACCTGGCGCGGCGTCCACCGCAACGGCCAGATCCTGTGGATCGAGGCCAGCTATCGCCATGTCGCCGGGGATGGCGGCGTGGTCGCGATCCTGCGCGATGTCACGCGGCGGAAACTCGCCGAGGAACGCCTGCTCGACGCGCGCGAGAGGCTGGAACGCATGGCGCTGGTCGATCCGCTGACCGGCCTGCCCAACCGCGGCGCTTTCCTGGAAGCAGCGGAGCGCGCGCTGACCCCGGATCATGAACTGGCCCTGCTGTTCATCGACCTCGACCGCTTCCGCCCGATCAACGACGCGCACGGCCACGCGGCGGGCGATGCCGTGCTGCGGGAAGCCGCCGCCAGGCTCACACGGGAACTGGCGCGGGAGCCGATGCTCGCGCGGCTCGGGGCGGATGAGTTCGGCGTGTTGATCCGCGTGCCCAATGGCGATCCCGGCATCGCCGCGCGGGCGCGCGATCTGATCCGGGTAATCAGCGCGCCGATGCGCGTCGATGGCATGACCCTGGATGTGGGGGCGGCGATCGGCATCGCGGTGTGTCCCCGCGATGGCACGGGCGCGGCGGCGATGGTGCGCCACGCTGAACGCGCCATTGCCCAGGCGAAACGGGCGGGGGGTGGGAGTTACCGTTTCTTCGAGCCCGGCATGGCGCGGGCGATGGAACAGGAAGCGGCTCTGGGCGAGGAACTCCGCCAGGCGATCCGGCGGGGTGAGATCGTGCCCTGGTTCCAGCCCATGGTGCGCCTGGCCGACATGACCCTCGCTGGTTACGAGGTGGTGGCGCGGTGGGCGCATCCCACGCGGGGCATCCTGGAACCGGCGCTGTTCCTGCCCCTGGCCGAGACGGCCGGCGCCGCCGGGGAACTGTTCGACGCGCTGCTGACACGCGCCTGCGCGGTGGCGAAGGACTGGCCGCCGCATGTGGGCATGGCGATCACCCTCTCCCCCCGCGCGCTGCACGATGAGGCGCTGCCCGCCGGCGTGGCCCGCCTTCTGGCCGCCACCGGCTTCGATGGCACCCGCCTGGAGATCGAGATCACCGAACACGCGTTGCTCCACGACTCGAAAGTGGCGCGCGACGTGCTGAACGGATTGCGCGAACTGGGCTTTTCGGTGGCCCTGGACGATTTTGGGACGGGCGTGTCCAGCCTGTCGCATCTGCGCGAGCTGCCGTTCGACAAGATGAAACTCGACCCGTCCTTCGCGCGCGCGTCCGTCCAGGACGCCGCCAACACCCGCCATCTCACCGCCCTCATCGGTCTCGGCCACGCCCTGGGCCTTGAACTGACGGCGCGCGGGATCGAGGACGAGGCGGCGCTGGACCGGATGCGGACACTCGGATGCACCTATGGGCAGGGGAACGTGTTCCATGCCCCCGCGCCGGCCGTGACACTGGGGCAGACGCTGTGGCGGTGGAAAGGGCCGGTCGCGTCCCCATGACCGTTCGTCCCGGTTTTTGGGGCGTTGCCGTGAGTAAGTCCGTTGAGGGGAGGGGCCATCGTGTCTTTGCTCCCGCCTGTCCACCGCTGTATAAGTGTCAGAGCCTGTTTGACTCCGTTCTTCAGTCCGTGAGAATGAAAGGCTGCTTTTTAACACAGATTTTTAAGGCGATATCACGGATTACACAGAGCGTGGCGG
>JAYVCG010000030.1:0-4954 GCA_043750075.1 Acetobacteraceae bacterium
GCGATCCAGGCGGCGCTGCGGGTGGTGCGGTCGGGGGAACTTGGCAGATTGGTGCAGGTGGTCAGCCTGGCGCCGCACCGGCTCAACCGGGCGCTGCGGCCCGCGTGGTTCTTCGAGCGGGCGGCGTATGGCGGCATCATCAACGATATCGGTGTGCATTCCATCGACCAGTTCCTGGCGCTGGCTGATGTGGCGGAGGCGGAGATCGAAACCAGCACCATCGGCGCGTTCGGCACCGCGCCCGAGGGGTTCGAGGATTTCGCCGAATTCACCCTGAGCACGCCCTCGGTGCGCGGTCATTGCCGGGTCGATTGGTTCACCCCGGACGGACTGCCGACCTGGGGCGACGGAAGGGTGTTCCTGACCGGCACCGAGGGCACGCTGGAACTGCGCAAGAACCTCGACATCGAGGGCCGCATGGGCGCCGATCACATGTTCGTCGCCAGCCGCACCGGCACGCGCCATGTCGATTGCGGCGCCCTGCCGGTGATGTATTTCCGGGATTTCGCCGCGGCCATCCAGACACGGGATTTTTCGAAATTGCCCCAGGAGCCGGTGTTCACCCTTTGCCGCATGGCGCTGGAAGCACAGGCGAACGCGAAACGTTACGTGGCGGAGCACGCGGCGGGGGCGAAGCACGAGGCGGGGGCGGAGCGCTCGTCATGACCGGGATCGCGGTGATTGGCCTTGGCGCGGCGCTGGCGCCGCACGCGAAGGCGCTGATCGACCTGAAAGACCGTGCGCGTGTCATCCACGCGGTCGCCCGCAACGCGGAACAGCGGCGTCTGGCGGCGGAACAGTACGGGTTTCCCGTCAGCGCCGACGCCGCCGCGGCAATCGCCGATCCGCGTGTCGATGCCGTGATGATTTTGACTCCCACCAACGCGCATCTGGAACTCGCCGAGGCCGCCTTCGCCGCTGGCAAACATGTGCTGTGCGAAAAGCCGGTGGAAGTCACCCTCGCGCGCGGCGAACGCCTGATCGCGGCGGGCCGTCGCGCGGACCAGCGGCTGGGGATCATGCTGCAAATGCGCTTCCGCGCCGCGAGCCAGCGGCTGAAAGCCCTGCTGGACACGGGGGCATTGGGAGAAATCCAGGCGGCGACGCTGAGCGTGCCCTGGTGGCGGGCGCAAAGCTATTACGACCAGCCCGGCCGCGGCGTGAAGGCGCGCGATGGCGGCGGCGTGCTGATGATCCAGGCGATCCACGCGCTCGACCTGTTCCGCTGGTACGTGGGGGTTGCCTCGGTCGAGGCGGCGATGACCCGCACCACCGCGCTGCACCGCATGGAAACCGAGGATTTCGCCGCTGCCTTGGTGCGGTTGAGTAACGGCGCCCCAGGCGCCATCACCGCCACCGTCGCCGCCTTCCCCGGCGGGCCGGAGCAGATCATGCTGATCGGCGCCAAAGGCATCGCGCGCATGGACGGCGGCAACCTGCGTGTCTCGTACCTGGATGGCGCCGAGGAGGTGATCGAGGACGCGGTGGGCGCCGGTTCCGGTTCCGGCTGGATGGCCTTTTCCCATGAGCCGCACAAAGCCGTGCTCCGTGATTTTCTCGACGCCATCGAACAGGGACGCGATCCGGCGATCACCGGTGAAGAAGCCCTGGCCACGCAACGCGTCATCGACGCCATCATCAACAAAGGACCATGAACCATGCAAACGCTGTTACCATTGGCCGAGGCCATCGGCGCCCGCCTGAAAGCGCGCGGCGAGACGATCGCCATCGCGGAATCCTCCACCGGCGGGCTGATCTCGGCGGCGCTGCTGTCGGTCGGCGGCGCGTCGGCGTATTTCCGGGGCGGGAGCGTGATCTACACCGCGTACGCCCGCTCCGGCTTCCTCGACATCCCCAATCCGTTGCCGCCGCCGATCGAACGCGCCTCCACCGAGCCGTATGCGCTGCTGCTCGCCGGCACCGTGCGGGCGCGGTTGAGCGCGAGCTGGGGGTTGGGCGAGACCGGCGCCACCGGCCCGACCGGCAATCGTTACGGTGACAAAGCCGGGCATACCTGCATCGCCCTGACCGGGCCTGGCTTCTCCCGCGCCATCACGCTGGAAACCGGCGACGGCGACCGCATCGGTAACATGCGGGCTTTCTCCCGGCGTGCCCTGCAATTGATCGCCGAGGCTTTGGGCTGAGTTTTCTCAGAACGGGCGCCGTTTCGTGTCATGAGTTTCGTTCACGCGAAAATGCGTGCGGCAAAGGCGATGCGGATGAGCTTCGTGCTCATCCGTTGACGGTGTGCCGCCTGAATGGCCGCGAGCTTCACCACGGAGACACAGAGGCACGGAGATATTTTTTTAAATCCGGAATTCTCTGGGTCTTTGTGTCTACCATGTAAATGGAAGCGGTCGTTCGCTCAAAACCGTGGAAAACCGCCATTTTCTCCCCATGGGGGTGCGGCCAGGCCGGACGCTGGCTAACTCCGTGATGAAGCTTTCGCGTACCGGTGCCCCAAATGAAGACCCGAACATGGACGTGCCATTCATGGCCTTGACTGTTCCGAATTCGTATCAATAATGAAGACGGGCCGCATCAGCCCCCCCCTGAAAAGAAAAACCCTCATTGACCTACGGCATCCTGGAACGCGCGCAGCACGGCCGCGCCGAAGCAGGCGAAGATCACCTGTGTCACGCTGTCATTTTCCGCCAGGAAAGCCGTGGCCGTGTCAATGGCGATGCGTGCCGCGTCAGGAATGGGATAACCATAAACCCCGCAACTGATCGCCGGGAAGGCGATGGTGCGGATATCGTGCGCCACGGCGAGTTTCAGGCTTTCCCGGTGGCAGCTCGCCAGCAGCGCGGGTTCGTTCTGCCCACCGCCGCGCCAGACCGGACCCACGGTGTGGATCACATGCCGGGCTTTCAGGCGGTATCCCCTGGTGATTTTCGCCTGGCCGGTGGAGCAACCATGCAAGGTCTGGCACTCCGCGAGCAGATCCGGACCGGCGGCGCGGTGGATGGCGCCATCGACGCCGCCGCCGCCGAGAAGCGTTTCGCTGGCGGCGTTGACGATGGCGCCCACGTCCAAAGTGGTGATATCGGCGGCGCGGATGTCAATACGATTAAGTATTATATCCATTTTCTCCAGCGGAACAAAGCCAGCGGGATCAATGCCGTGATGATGATCAAAGCCCAGGCGAAGGGGTAGCCGAGGGGCCAGTCGTATTCGGGAATGTTTTTGAAGTTCATGCCGTAGACGCCGGCAATCAGCACGGGCGGGATGCCCATGACGGAGGTGATGGTCATTACTTTCATCAGGTCGTTCTGCGCGATGTTGATGAAGCCCAGTGTCGCGTCCAGCAGGAATTGCAGTTTGTCCGACAGATGGTTGTCGAAATCGCTGACCGAGGCGATGTCGCGCCGTAACGTCCGCAGCCGGGTTTTCAGTCCCGAGGGCAGCCACGCGGCGGTGTTGACGTCGATGTAGGGCACCAGCCGCGCGGCGCCAAGCTGGCTTTCCCGGATGTGGGAGATGATGTTGCCGATGCGGCCAAGTTTGACCAGGGTTTCGCGCAGGATGCGATCCTCGATCTTGCGGCCGCCCTTGCCGTTGCCGTTGCCGCCGAGGGAGAAGACCTGGCGGGAAATATTGTCGAGGTCGGCCTGGATTTTCTCCAGCACGTCGGCCTGACGATCGACGATGGCTTCCAGCAGGCCGGTCAGGATATGGGCGCCGGTATCGGTTTTGGTTTCGCCGGGCGGCATGCGGGTCAGATACGTGTCGAACACGCTGCTGGCCGCGAACCGCACCGTCAACAGCCGTTCCGGCGACAGGACGAAGCCGGCGGAAACACCGCGCGGGCCATCGGTCATGTTGACCATCGGCATGCTGAGATACAGCACGTTATCCCGAAGACTGAGGCGGCTGGAGGTTTCGATCTCGCTGACCTCGGCCTGGGTTGGGACGCTCAGTCCCGTCGCCTCGGCCACCAGCCGGTTTTCCGCTTCGGTCGGGTTCAGCAGGTCGATCCATACCGCCTGGCGCAGGGCCTCGGCGCTGGTGATGTCTGTGAGACGAGCCAGGCGGCCTGTCTCACAGGTAACGGCTGTCAGCATCGCTTCCCCCAGGGTCCGGTGGGGGCAGATAGGCCTCAGTTCTTCGTCTTGTCCACCAGCGCGTTCTTGGAAATCCACGGCATCATGGCGCGGAGTTTTTCGCCGATCTGCTCGATGGGATGCTCGGCCAGGCGGCGGCGGGTGGCCTTGAAGCTCGACTGGTTGACCTTGTTCTCCAGCATCCAGTCGCGGGCGAAACGGCCGGACTGGATGTCAGCCAGGACGCGCTTCATCTCGGCGCGGGTTTCATCGGTGATGATGCGCGGGCCGGTGACGTATTCGCCGTATTCGGCGGTGTTGCTGATCGAGTAATTCATGTTGGCGATGCCGCCCTCATAGATCAGATCGACGATCAGCTTGACCTCGTGCAGGCACTCGAAATACGCCATCTCGGGGGCGTAACCGGCTTCCACCAGGGTCTCGTAACCGGCCTTGATGAGTTCGACCAGGCCGCCGCACAGCACGACCTGCTCGCCGAACAGATCGGTCTCGCATTCTTCCTTGAAGGTCGTCTCGATGATGCCGGCCTTGCCGCCGCCGATGGCCGAGGCATAGGACAGCGCCACTTCCAGCGCGTTGCCGGACGGGTTCTGCGACACGGCGACCAGGCAGGGCACGCCGCCGCCGCGCTGATATTCGCTGCGCACAGTATGGCCGGGCCCCTTGGGCGCGATCATGAACACGTCGATGTCCGGGCGCGGGTCGAGCAGGTTGAAATGCACGTTCAACCCATGCGCGAACGCCATCGCGGCGCCGGGCTTCATGTTGGCGTGCAGCTTGTCGCGGTACAAATCGCCCTGGCCCTCGTCAGGCGTGAGCACCATCACGACATCGGCCCATTGGGCGCACTCGGCGGGGTCCATGACCTTCAGGCCCGCGGTTTCGGCCTT
>JAYVCG010000031.1:0-5868 GCA_043750075.1 Acetobacteraceae bacterium
GCCCGCCATCGCGATCACCAACGCCATCACCTATTACGAAAGCATGGGGCAGAACTGGGAACGCGCCGCCATGATCAAGGCGCGTCCGGTGGCGGGCGACCTGTCCCTCGGCACGGCGTTCCTGGAAGCGATCCGGCCGTTCGTCTGGCGCCGCGGCCTGGATTTCGCCGCCGTCGCCGACATCCAGGCGATGAAACGCCGCATCGACCAGCACAAGGGCGGCGCCCCTCTGGGCAATGCCCCTCTGGGAAATGCCCCTCTGGGAAATGATCCGGGCAGCGGCGCCGGTCCCGCCGCCCGCATCGCCGGACACAATGTCAAACTGGGCGAGGGCGGCATCCGGGAAATCGAGTTCCTGGTGCAAACCTTGCAACTCGTCTGGGGCGGCCGGAACCCCGCCCTGCGCGACCGCACCACCCTGGGCGCGCTGCGGCTGCTGACCAAAGCCGGACACGTGCCACGCGGCACCGCGCGCGAACTCGCCAAAGCCTACCGGTTCCTGCGTCAGGTCGAGCACCGGTTGCAGATGATCCATGACCGGCAAACCCATGTCCTGCCGGAAAAACCCGATGACCTGGCCCGCGTCGCCGTGTTCCTCGGGTTCGCCGATGCGGCGGCCTTCGCCCGGACGCTGATTGGCCAGTTGCGCCGGGTGCGAGGGCATTACGCCACGGTTTTCGACATCCTGCCCTCCCCGTTGTACGAGGCGGCGGCGGACCCTGGTCTCGATTTTCGCGGCGACGGCCCGGCACCCGCGGCCACCATCGCGGCACTGCGAGGCATGGGCTTCACCAGCCCGGACCGGATCGTCGCGTGTATCCGTTCGTGGCAGACCGGGCATGTCCGTGCCCTGCGCTCCGGCCGGGCGCGGGAACTGATGGATCAGATGCTGCCCATGATCCTTGGCCGGATCGGCGCGCAGCCGCACCCTGACGACACTTTCACCCGCTTCGACCGCTTCCTGAGCGCGCAACCGGCCGGGGTGCAGTTGCTGTCCTTGTTTCAGCGCAACCCATCTTTGCTGGACCGCATCGCCGCGCTTTTGGGCGCCGCGCCACGTCTGGCCGATCACCTCGCCGCCAACCCCAGCGCGCTGGAGGGACTGCTGTCGCCCGCCGATGAAGACGCGCCCCTGGCTCTCAGCCGCCGGTTGAGCGATGCACGGCAGCTGGAGGAAGCGATCGAACGCACCAGCCGTGCCGTCACGGAAGAAGATTTTTCCGTCTCCGTCGCCACGATGGAAGGCCGCATCGACGTGAATGAGGCCGGGCTGCGCCGCACCGCCATGGCCGACGCCGCGCTGACCGCGCTGCTGCCCCTGGTCCAGGCCGATTTCACCGAACGCTTCGGCCGTGTCCAGGGCGGCGGCATGGCCGTTGTCGCCCTCGGCAAGGCCGGCGGGCGGGAGATGATGATGGGCTCGGACCTCGATCTGATGTTCCTCTACGACCATCCGCCCGAGGTCACGGAAAGCCGCCCGGTCAAAGGCACCAACGGGCGAAGCCTGCCCGCCAGCCAGTGGTTCGTGCGGCTGGCGCATGCCTATGTCGCCGCCCTGACGGCGCCTGGGGTCGAGGGCCAGATGTACGCCGTGGACATGCGGCTGCGGCCTTCGGGCAACAAGGGGCCGGTCGCCGTCTCGCTGGAGGGCTTTGAACGCTATCACGCGCGCGATGCCTGGACATGGGAACGGATGGCGCTGACCCGCGCCCGCGTCATCGCCGGTCCCCCCGCCTTGCGCGCCCGTGTCCAGGCCGCGATCGCCACCGCCATCGCCGGAGAGACGGCGACCGTGCGCGCGGATGCCGCCGCGATGCGGACCCGCATGCTGAAGGATCTGCCGCCCGATGGCCCCTGGGACGTGAAAGCACGCCCAGGAGGGCAGGTTGAGGTGGAGTTTGTCGCGCAGGTGATGCAGTTGCTTCATGCGAGGACGCGGCCGGACGTGCTGAGTCCGACGACGCGGGAGGCGCTGCGGCGGCTTGGCGCGGCCGGACTATTGCCGGAAGCCGACGCGGCGCTGCTGATCCGCGCCGATCACGCCTGGCGCACGGTGCAGAACATGCTGCGGATCACCGTCGGGCGGGAAGCGCGGGACAGCTTGCCCGAGGCCTTGGCGCGGCCCTTGCTGCAAGCGATGGGCGTGGCGGATCTGTCTCTGTTGCGGATGATGCTGGACACGCTGGCGGCCGAGGTGCGGGCGGCGTTCATCCGTCATGTCGGGGCGGTCTGAAACGCGATTGCCGCCGCCGGAGAGCAGTGGCATGTTCCCCTGACATATGATGAAGCCAACGCGATGTGCGTGAAGCCGGGTGAGACATGACAGACACTGCCCCAGCCACTGATCCCGCCAGCACTTACCACGATCCGGTCGGGCTTTTGCTGCGTGAGGGAGAACCCAAGGACCGCGGGCCAGACAAGTGGGCCGATCACGTCGCGCGCTTTGGCCTGGATCAGGACCATGTCCCCGCACTGATCCGCATGGCCCGCGATCCGGTTCTCAACGACGAACAGGATGATGAAAAGCTGTACTGGGCGCCCGTTCATGCCTGGCGCGCTTTGGGACACCTGCGAGCCGAAGCCGCCATCGCGCCGTTGCTGGCGCTTCTGAAAACGCTCGATGACGATGTTTTTTGCAGTGACCTGCCGGATGTGCTCGGCATGATCGGAGCCGCGGCGATCGCGCCCGTCGTGGCCTTCATCGCCGAAACAGCGCACGATGAGGAGGACCGGCCGGTTCTCATCGCCATCGAGGCCCTTAAGGAAATCGGCCTGCGGCATCCCCTGTGCCGTGATGAATGCGTGACCCTTCTGACCGGCATGGTGGAGCGGCACGCCAGTCTGAACCCCACGGTCAACGGCTTCACGATCTGGGCGTTGATCGACCTGAAAGCCGTCGCATCCATCGAGGCGATACGCGCCGCCTTCGATGCGGACACAGTCGATATCTCGATCGCGGGCGACAAGGAGGACGCGGAAATCGCCCTCGGCCTGCGCGAGAAACGCACCACTCCCAAACCGGATTATTTCCCTGGGCTTGATGCGCTGCGCCGCGGCCTCGACGGGGACGGCCTGCCATGGGAAGCGCCACCGCCCCCACGCCAGGTCACCAGGATCGGGCGCAATGACCCCTGCCCGTGCGGCAGCGGCAAGAAATACAAGAAGTGCTGCCTGGAAGCCTGACCGCCGCGCCGGACGCGGTTGAACCCGGCCGGATTACCCGCCACTCTGCCCGCGTCATGGTGGGGAGAGTAAGGGGATGAGTGTTCAGGAAGGTGAGGCCGCGCCGGATTTCGAAATGCCGGCCAGCGGTGGCCGGACCGTCGGCCTCGCGGCGCTGCGGGGCAAACCGTTCATCCTGTATTTCTATCCCAAGGCCGACACGCCCGGCTGCACCAAACAGGCCTGCGCGTTTCAGGAATCCCTGGTCCAACTGGGCTCCCTTGGCCTGGATGTGATCGGCGTGTCGCCGGACAAGATGAAGCCGATCGAAAAATTCGCGGAGAAATACGGATTGCGCTTCCCGCTGGCCTCCGACGAAACAAAGACGGTGGCGGAACAGTACGGCACCTGGGTCGAGAAATCGATGTACGGCCGGAAATACATGGGAATGGAGCGCAGCACGTTCCTGGTCGGCGCCGATGGCATCGTGAAGAAAATCTGGCGCAAGGTCAGTGTCCCCGGTCATGCCGACGCCGTGCTGAAGGCGGCTCAGGCATTGTGAAGGCATGGGCATTGTGAAGGCATGGGCATTGTGAAGAAGTAAGGTTTTAACACGGAGGGCACGGAGAACCACGGAAACGCACGGAGCCTCGTGGCGCGGACAGCGGGCCGGAACGCGCTTCCGCTCCGTGGTTCTCCATGCCGCTCCGCGGTGAAAGATTCCAGTTCCTGTCACAGTGTTCGACCGAGACAACGAGGAGGGAAACCAGCCATGGGCATTCTTTACGAAAAGCGGGATGGTGTCGCGTATATCACGCTCAACAATCCTGAAAAGGCGAACATTCTGGACAAATCCACCTCGGACGACATCTCCGCGGCATGGATCGACATGTGGGAAGATCGTGACGTGCGTTGCGCGATCCTGACCGGCAGCGGCGACCGGCATTTCTGCGGCGGGCATGATCTGTCGAAGCGGCCCGACATCACCGAGGAAGAACGCGAATACCTGCGGACGAAGAAAATCTTCTGGCCGCCCGCGGGCACGGTGCATGGCCAGAAAACCGGCGTCGATGGGCGCTTCGGCGACCATTACCCGCGCGTCTGGAAGCCGGTCATCGCCGCCGTCAACGGGTGGGCCGCCGGAGCCGGGATGTATATCCTGCTGGCCTCCACCGACATCCGGATCGCCAGCGCCGAGCACGCGAAATTCAAGTTCGCCCTGACCACCCAGGGGTGGGTTGGCAACGGACCGGGCGCCGCGTTGCTGGTGAAGCAACTCCGTTACGTGGACGCGATGAAAATCCTGCTGACCGACGAGCCTTTCGATGCCGCCGAGGCACTGCGCATTGGTCTGGTCAATGAGGTCGTTCCCCATGCCGAACTGATGGAACGCGCGGAGCGTCAGGCACGGCATCTGGTGAAAATGCCGCCGCTGGCACTGCGGATGATGAAGGAGTTCGTGGTCCGGTTCGGCGATCTGCCCACCGATCAGGCGTGGCACGTGCAGAACATGATGAACAATCTGCTGATCCAGGTCACGACCGATGGCGAGGAAGGCCGCAACGCCTTCCAGGAAAAACGCCCGCCCAATTTCACCGGCGGCCTGCGGCGGCGCGGCGAACCGTGGGAGGAACCCGAGGGCGAGGACGCGGAACGGCTGGACCGGGCATTCAAAAGCGGGGAGTATTGAGACACCACGCCTTCTGAGCCGTCCGTGCCGATCGCCAGGTCCGCTTCATCCACGGAGGACACAGAGGAACAGAGGCCACTGAGAAGAACAGCCAGCCCGCGAACGCGGGCGGCCTCCGTGATCTCCGTTCCCTCCGCGTCCTCCGAGGAAAAATCGGACGGCGAGACCGGGAAAGCGGTGGAGCAGACCCTACTTCGGCGACAGCACCATCACCATCTGCCGGTTTTCCAGCCGCGGCATTTGTTCGACCTTGGTGCTGATGTCCATCTCGGCGCGGATGCGTTCCAGCACCCGGATGCCGATGTCCTGATGCGCCATCTCACGGCCGCGGAAACGCAGGGTGACCTTCACCTTGTCGCCTTCCTCGATGAACGACTTCATGGCGCGCATCTTCACCTGATAGTCGTTCTCGTCGATGTTCGGCCGGACCTTGATTTCCTTGATCTCGATGACTTTTTGTTTCTTCTTGGCTTCGTTCTTCTTCTTCTGCTGCTCGTATTTGAACTTGCCATAGTCGAGGATCTTGCAGACCGGCGGATCGGCGTTGGGACTGATCTCCACGAGGTCCAGCCCCACGGCGAACGCCCGCAGCATCGCATCGCGGGCGCTCATGACGCCCATCATCTCGCCTTCCTGGTCGATCAGGCGCACCTGCGGCACGCGGATCTCTTCATTCACTCGGGGCCCGTCGCGAGTCGGCGGGGCCTGCATTGGTCCTCTGGCTATGGGTAGCTCCTGTTTCTGTTACAAACGCGGGTTCCGGGCCCCTCCCGCGAGGGGAGACCCAGACCAGTGGGCAGTGTGCTCAAGTTCGGCGGGAAAAATCAAGCGACCATGGAAGCCCCCGCTGAGACGCGCAAATCAGGCGGGGTGGCTTCCCGCGCCAGCCGCTCCACCGCTTCCGCCAGGGACACGATCTCCTGGGCCTGCGAACCGAGGCGGCGCAAGGCGACCGTGCCGTTTTCCGCTTCCTTCCGGCCAACGACGGCCAGCACCGGCACATGCGCCAGGCTGTG
>JAYVCG010000032.1:0-3549 GCA_043750075.1 Acetobacteraceae bacterium
ACCATCAAACGCGCCGAACTGGCCGACCTGGGCGCGGCGCGGCTCGCGGACATGGACGCCAGCGGGATCACCGTGCAGGTGCTCTCGGTGGCCGGCCCAGGGGCGGATTTGGTGCCGGGAGGGGAGGGGATCGCGCTGGCGCGGGCCTATAATGACGCGCTGGCCGAGGCATGCGCCCGCCATCCGGACCGCTACCAGGGCTTCGCGCATTTGCCGCTGCTGGCGCCCGAGGCGGCGGCGGACGAACTGGAACGCACGGTCAGGGAGTTTGGCTTCCGCGGCGTGCTGGTGAACGGCCCCACCGATGGGCGCTTCCTGGACGACCCGATGTTCGCGCCCGTCCTGGCGCGGGCCGAGGCGCTGGATGTGCCGGTCTACCTCCACCCCGGCATCCCGGCCCCGGCCGTGCGGAATGCTTACTATGACGGACTGCCGGGCAATTTCAGCTTTACTTTGGCGCTGTCCGCCTGGGGCTGGCATTCCGAAACCGCGATTCACACCCTCCGCCTCGTCCTCAGCGGCGCCCTCGACCGCCATCCTGGGCTTAAAATCGTCATCGGCCACATGGGCGAGGCGCTGCCGTTCATGCTTGACCGTATCGATGAAACAACCAGCGCCCAGGCGAAGACGTTACTACGTCGCTCGGTGCGGCAAACGATCCTCGATCAGGTGTGGATCACGACCAGCGGGTTCTTCACCATGGTCCCGTTCATGGCGGCGCTGACGGCGTTCGGGGTGGACCGCATCCTGTTCTCGGTCGATTACCCGTTCGCCTCGAACGCCCGCGCCCGCGCGTTCCTGGACGCGCTGCCGGTCTCCCCCGCCGACCGCGCGAAGATCGCCCATGGCAACGCGGACCGGTTGCTGCGATTGCCGGTCTGACGGAAGATCGGCGTCCTGGCACGGTCTCTCGCGCGCCACGACGGACGGAGGAAACAATGAGCGAACACGCGTTCCGGGCGGCGAGCCATTCGTGGCGCCTGTACTGCGGCCCCCAGGTGATCGAGCAAAGCCTGCGGGAGGCCGTCGATCGCGCGGGCGCGAAACGCGCTTTCGCCGTCTGCTCCCCCTCCATCAACCGGCGGACCGATACCATCCGGCGCATCGCGGCGGTGCTTGGCGATCGTTACGCCGGGGTGTTTGACGGCATCGAGAAGGATTCGACCCATGCCTCGGTCCAGGCGGCCACGGCGGCGGCGCGCGAGGCCAAAGCCGATTTGCTGATCGCCGCGGGCGGCGGCAGCGTCATCGTCGCGACGCGCGCGGTGGCGATCTTCCTGGCCGAACCGGGCGATCCGTTCCAGATCATGACCCAGTATCCGGAAGGCAAACCGGCCTACAGCCCCCGGCTGCTGGCGCCGAAACCACCGATCATCAACATCCCGACCACGCCGAACAGCGCCATGAACCGGGCGGGCACGGGCCTGAAGAACCCGGACCTGGATCATCGCATGGAGTATTTCGATCCAAAAACACGCCCCCATTCCCTGTTCCTCGACGAGGACGCCTTGCTCAGCACGCCACCGGACCTTCTTCGCTCCACGGCGGCGACGGTGTTCGCCGGCCTCGTGGGGGCGATGGCGCAAATTGGGGTCAATCCGCTGGTGGAGGGCGATCTGAACCAGGCCTTCCGGCTGGCGTACCGGGCCTTTCCGCGGCTGGTGGACGAGCCTGGCGAGGCGTCCCTCCGCATCGATCTGTGCATCGCGGCCTTGCTGCGCAATCGCGCCGAGGACGACGGGATCGGCCGGATGCGGAACGATGTTTTCTCGGGCGATTACGCGATCTCGACGGCGCTGCATGTGCGGTATCCGCATGTCGGCCAGGGAGAAGCGACCTCCGCCGTTCACGCGCCAAAAATCAGGCTTTCCGGCACGGCCGACGCGCGATCGGCGCGGCGGGTCGCGGAGGCGCTGGCGGTCTGGCGGGAGGGGATGGACGCGCGGGAAGCCGCCCTTGCCGTGGCCGACAGGCTTGAGGCGCTTTACACGCGCACCGGGATGCCGACGCGGCTGCGCCAGCTCAATGTCCCACGGGAGGATTTGCGGGCCATCGCCACCGAAACGGTGAAGAACTTCAACGCCAACGCCGGTGCGCGTTCAGCCGGGGAGCAGATCGAGGAGGCGATGCGGCTGCTTGAGGCCGCGTACTGAAGGCGCGGCCCCTGGACAGGTCCTCCTTGAGTGCCCGCATGAACCGCTCCACTCTCCCTCTGGCATCGTCCGTGCCAGATCGTCATTCACAACCGTTTAGCCTGGAGCCCGACCTTGGCCAGATCATCCCGCCCCAGACCACCGCGTTTCGACCAGACCGACAAGGCTTTGCTGACACTGGCCGCGGTCGTGCTGGAGGATTGTCTCGATGACCCCGTCACTCGACGGAAACATGCGGCGCTGGCGCGTGGCGGCCGGAAAGCCTCCGCCGTGACGAACGAGGCGGTCACCATCGGAACGATGACCCTGTCCGATGAAGGCGAGGCTGGGCTCGACATGCGCGCCGGATCGCCGGACATCACGGTCAGGGTCGTCCACCCGCTGTTCAACGCGACCATCACCGCGCGTTACAGCCCGGCCGGCGAAGCGATGACCGAGGCCCAGGTGGTGGGGTTCGAGGGAGACAGGGCGAAGGCGCGTGCCAGCGCCAACCGGTGGGCGGAAGAAATCATCGTCTCCGGCCTCAATGATGACGATGATGACGATGGGGGCGGCGCGCTCGTTTCTCTCCTGGACGACGGCGGCGGCACGTCTTTTGAGGGGGAGGACGATCCAGGCGAGCCGCCACCGCCCTCGCCTGATGACAGGCGCGTGGTTGACGGGCTGGCCCGGACGCTGGCGCGTGAAATGAAACGGCGCGATCCGGACATGATGGCGCATGAAAGCGGCATGCTCGCGCTTGAGGACTCTCCCCAGTCCTTGTGGCCCATTCTGGATGGTTTCATCGCGGCCTGCGCCGCCCCCGCCCGTGACGAGGCGCTGATCGGCGCCTGGCGGCTTTTGCTGGAAAGTCAGCTCGCCCTCATCCGCTACCGCATCGACCGCGGCCGGGACTGGGCTGTGCGCATGATCGCTGACTTTCAGCGGCGGCTGATCGAAGTGGGCCAGCAGGGCCTGGTCGCCCCCGATGATTTCGCGCTGATGCTTGGCGCGCTGGGGGAGGCCCGGATCGAGGTGAGCCCCGAGACCCGCGTGGCGCTGGCGAACGCGGGTCTGACGCGGGATGAGGAACAAGACCCCGCGGTGCCGCATGCGATGATGCGTGGCCTGCTGGACCGGATGGCGGCGTCCGCGCCGACCCCTTTCGAGGTCGCCGGCGGTCTGGACGAGGCGGCCAGGGTGATGCCCTCGGAACTGCGCTGCTTCATGGTCCATGAATTCGCCCTGTCCCCCCACCAGGTGCTGCGCGACACGGTGCCGCTCATGCTGCTGGCGGAGGAACCGGAGGTCCGCCAGGCCGCCGCCGCCGCGCTGCGGCAATCCGCCGCTCCTGGCACGCTGTCGCCCGAGGCGTTGCGCCGCATGATCGCCATCCGCAACTGGGTGCCGGAAGCTG
>JAYVCG010000033.1:0-9616 GCA_043750075.1 Acetobacteraceae bacterium
CGAGCGCCCCGGCCAGCCAGTCCGTGCTTACCAGCGGATCCATCTCATCGCCTCCTCATGCCGCCGGCACCTCACCGGCGCCAATCCGCACCCGCCCGCGGCTTCGGACAGGCGAGGCTATCGGGGTTTAGCCCTATGTTTTAGCCAGAAATGTCTTCGCTCTAGACCGGGATGCGCGCCGGTAGAAGCGCGCACCCCGGTCTAGCTCTTTGTTTGATCGCGTGATTCAGACCTACGGTGATTCCACCTTCAATCATCACGCTCTAAGCCGCAACTGCCGGGTTCAGCAGCTGGCGGATGCGCGCGGCACCGGCCGGCCCCTTGATCGCCTCACGCCAGTTCGCCTCGGCCACCCGCTGATGTGCGGCAATCGCCTCGTCGGCACCGGTTATCATGGCCACGCCGGTTTGCGCGCTTGGGTGTTGATCCGTGCTGAACGGGTTCACCGCCAGGGTCACCCGGTCGCGCGCCCGCAGAATCTGGAACGATGAGCTGGGCTCGGCGCCGGTGATCAGGCCGAATTGCAGGCCCATCGGCTCGGTTTCCATCAGGGTGGCGATGTTCTCGACCTCGGCCACCGCCACGTCGCGGCAGATGCGTTTGACGCGGTCGGAAACGGCGACGCCGGAGGCGATGCCCTGGTTGAGCAGGCGCTGCACCTCGCCGATCGACAGCATGGCGATGATGCCTGGGCGGCGCATGGCGTACATGCGCTTGCGGGCGGTGAGGATGTTGAGCGCCTGCTCGGCGGTGCTGCGCATCGCCACGCGTTCGGGACCGGCCTGGTCGGCGGCCTCGTCGAACGCCTCCCCCAACGCGGAATCATAGGAGTCGGAGGTGGTGAGATAGCAGATGGGGCCGAACAATTGCAGGATCTGCTCGGCGGTTTCCTCGACCTGGCGGATGCGTTCGAAATAACCGATCGGGCGGTTGTAGTATTCGACGCCAATGCCCAGAAGCGAGAGTGGCGAGATTTTCAGCAGCTCCGCCAGACGCTTGATGGTGTCGAGCTTGATCACCTCGCCTTTTTCGTATCGATACAAGGCGGCGCGCGACACGCCCAGACGGGCGGCGATTTCTTCCGCGCGCAGACCGGATTCAAGCCGGTATGCCCGCAGTTGCTGACCAATTTCCGTGAATCGCATCGACATGTCCGGGCTTCTCCTCCAGGCGCCGTGCCTTCCCGACCACATCGGGAAATCTCGACGATGAGGGGCTGGCACGCGGGAACCTGGCGAAAGAGCCGGGCCGGGAGACTTTTCGCGTGCCGAATCTCATAATCGATGACGTGAGAAACATTATGCCTCGCGCACGGTAAATGCAACCCCTATTCACGCCATGCGACTCGTTCCAGGGATCATGACCGTGGGCCATTCCGATGGCGTCATCTCATGTTAGTGGTTATTCCCTTTTGACAATCCCCTCCACGGTGCGCCGAAAGACGATTTCCGCTGAAAATCGTCTTTCCCGCCGATGCGGGGTGGAAGCCGCCGCTGGGTCAGAGATCGCCGCGAATCGAGTGCTTCGCCATGCTCTCGGTGGCCTTGATCAGACCGGAATGGTCCATCTCGCCGCCGCCATGCGCCACGCACTGGGACATGAGCTGCTGCGTGAGCGCGGTGTTGGGCAGGGAAATCCCCAGCTCCCTGGCGGCGCCGAGGGCAAGATTGAGGTCCTTTTGATGCAGACGGATGCGGAAGCCGGGATCGAAGGTGCCTTTCAGCATCCGCTCGGCATGGACTTCCAGGATGCGGGAGGACGCGAAGCCGCCCATCAGCGCCTGGCGCACCTTGGCCGGATCGGCGCCCGCCTTGGAGGCGAAGACCAGCGCCTCGGCCACCGCCTGGATGTTCAGGGCGACGATGATCTGGTTGGCGACCTTGCAGGTCTGGCCCGCGCCGTTCTCGGACCCGACATGGGTGATGTTCTTGCCCAGAAGGTCGAACAGCGGTTTGGCGCGGGCGAAGGCGGCGTCGGGGCCGCCCGCCATGATGGTCAGCGCGGCGTTCTTCGCCCCCACCTCGCCGCCCGAGACCGGGGCGTCCACGTAATCGCAACCTTTCGCGTTGATTTTCTTCGCGTATTCCTTGGTGGCGATCGGGCTGATCGAGGACATGTCGATCACCAGCGTGCCCGGTTTCAGACCCTCGGCCACACCGTTGGCGCCGAACAGCACCGTCTCCACATCAGGGGTATCGGGCACCATCAAAATCACCACCTCGGCCTGGGCGGCGGCGGTTTTCGCGTCGGGCACGACTGTGGCGGCGGCGCGGATTTCGGCGGTCAGGCTGGCGCGTTCCGGCACGATCAGGTCATGGCCGGCGTTTTTCAGGTTGAGCGCCATGGGGCGGCCCATGATGCCGAGGCCGATGAATGCGATTTTCATGTGGGGTTTCCTGTTGGTTGGGTGAAACGTCACGGTTTCAGGGGGAAAGAAAGCCAAGGCCAGGGCGCTGCCCCGCACCCCGCCAGGGGAATGTCCCCTGGACCCAATCAATGGGTTCCAAGGGCTATCGTCCTTGGCGGGTCCAGGGCAGAGCCCTGGCGGAGCCCGGACTTCCGCAAAACCAGCGTCGTCCACGGCGCCAGATGGATCATCCGCTCCAGCACCAGCCCCCGCCGCCGGTGCGCCGCCAGCACATCGCGCGCCTGCGTCCGCAGCAGCCCGGCCAGGATCGCCGTCCCCCCAGGCGCCAGACGCGCCGCGAGATCGCGCGCCATTGCCCGCAACGGCCGCGCCAGGATGTTGCCGAACACCAGATCATACGGGCCGCCCATGCGCACGCGCCGGTCATGCCAGCCATCGGCCAGGATCGGACGCACCAGACGATGCACGCGGTTGCGCCGCGCGTTCTCCCGCGTCACACGGATCGACCAGGGCTCGATGTCAGTCGCCAGCACCGGGCGGCGCAGCAGCTTCGCCGCCCCCATCGCCAGAATGCCCGAACCGGTCCCGAGATCGAGCACCCGCATTGGCCGCCGCCGCGCCGCCAGATACTCCAGCGCCAGCAAACAGCCGCGCGTCGAATTGTGCTCGCCCGAGCCGAACGCGACCCCGGCGTCCAGGATCAACGCCACCCGCCCGTACGGCGCCTGGCCGGTCAGATGCGTGCCGCGAATGGCAAAGCGGTTTCCCACCCGTTGCTCGGGGAAAGCGGCGCGGGTGCGTTCCAGCCAGCCATCGGCCTGGGTTGGGATATACGTCACCTCCGCCGTCACGCCGGTCACGAGAGCGGCGAGCGCCAGACCAGCGGTCAGTTCCGCCTGCCGGGCGCCCACCGCGCGCACCCCGTCGAGGCGCCAGACACCGGTGGCGTGATCGCGGAAAAATCCGACGGTTTCGCACACGGCGGCGAGCGCGGCCTCATGCGCTTCCAGCGCCTCCTCCGGCACCGTGACGCTGACGTATTCAAGTTTACTGGGCTGCTGTCTCATGGATCGCTGGTGACCTCCACGAAGGAATCGAGCACGCGTTTTTCCCCGGCCTGATCGAACAGCACATCGAGGCGTCCGTCCTCGGCCGCCCGCACGATGCCGTGGCCGAATTTTTGATGAAACACCCGCGCGCCCGCCTTGATCTGTTCCGCGCGCGCGGCGCGGGACGGTTTGTCCCACACATCGATCACCTTCGGCTTGCGCGCGGCCAAAGGAAAACCGCCCGAAAACGCCGTCGCGGCGGTGACGCGCGCCTCGCGCCGGAAATCGCCGGAGCCGGTGCGTTTCACCTCCGCCTCGGGGATTTCCTCCAGGAAGCGGCTGGGGATGCTGCTTTGCCAGTTGGCGTAGATGCGCCGATTGGCGGCATGGCTGATGATCGCGCGCTTGCGCGCCCGCGTCAGACCGACATAAGCCAGCCGCCGTTCCTCCTCCAGTCCTTTCTCTCCCGTTTCATCCAGCGAACGCTGGTTGGGGAAAATCCCTTCCTCCCATCCCGGTAAAAACACCGTGTCGAATTCCAGCCCTTTCGAACCATGCAATGTCATCAAACTGACACGATCCGGATTGGAATCGTCCTCATTCTCCATCACCAGCGCGACGTGATCGAGGAAACCGTCCAATGTCTCGAAATCCGCCAGCGCGCGCACCAGTTCCTTCAGGTTGTCCAGGCGTCCGGGCGCTTCCGGGGATTTGTCCTGCTTCCACATCTCCGTGTAGCCGCTTTCGTCCAGCATCGTGGCCACCGCCGTGACGTGCCCGTCACGATCGATCATGGTTCGCCAGGACGTGAAACCACGCAGCAGCGTGTCGAGCGCGATTTTCACCCTGCCCTTCACGCCGCCGGTTTCCACCAGCATTTCCGCCGCGCGCGACAGGGAAAGGCCCTCGGCGCGGGCGGTGTCGTGGATGGCGCGCAACGCCGCGTCGCCCATGCCGCGGCGGGGCACGTTGACGATCCGCTCGAACGCCAGATCGTCGGCGGGCCGCGTCGTCGCGCGCATGTAGGCGATGGCGTCGCGAATTTCCTGGCGTTCATAAAACCGCAGCCCGCCCACGACCCGGTACGGCACACCGAGCACGATCAGCCGTTCCTCGAACGCGCGGGTCTGAAACCCGGCGCGCACCAGCACGGCCATTTCGCTGTAGGCATGGCCGTCGCGGCGGAAATGCTCGATGCGGTCGCCGATCATGCGCGCCTCCTCCTCCGAATCCCACAGCCCAACAATCGAGACTCTCTCCCCGCCCGCCGCGTCCGCCCGTCCTGGGCGCAGCGTCTTGCCCAGACGGCCGGTGTTGTGCGCGATCAGGCCGGAGGCGGCGGCGAGAATGGAAGATGTGGAACGGTAATTGGATTCGAGACGGACGATCCGTGCGCCCTCGAAATCTTTTTCAAAGCGCAAGATGTTTTCCACCTCGGCGCCGCGCCAGGAATAAATCGACTGATCATCGTCACCCACGCAGCAAATGTTCTTGTGGCCTTGCGCCAGCAGCCGCAACCACAGGTACTGGACGAGGTTTGTATCCTGATATTCGTCCACCAGAATATACCGGAAATTGCGATGGTACTGCGCCAGCACATCCGGATGTGTGCGTAATATTTCCGTCACGAACAAGATCAGATCGCCGAAATCGGCGGCGTTCAGCGCCAGCAACCGTTGCTGATAGGCCGCGTAAAGTCCACGCGCCAGGGACGTGGCCTCATCGCCCTCGGCCCCAACACGCGAAGGTGTGATGCCGCGATCCTTCCAGCGTTGAATCAAGCTCATCATCGCGGGCGGCGCCCAGCGTTTGGTGTCGATACGCGCCGCGTCCATGACCTGTTTCAGCAGCCGGAGCTGATCGTCAGAGTCGAGGATTGTAAAGTTTCCCGACAGTCCCACCAGATCGGCGTGGCGGCGCAACATCCGGGCGCACAAGGCGTGGAAGGTGCCGAGCCACAGGCCCTCGGCGGGCTGGCCCAGGAGGGCGGCGACACGCTCGCGCATTTCGCGGGCGGCTTTGTTGGTGAAGGTGACGGCCAGGACCTGGTTGGGGAAAGCCTTTCGACTCAACAGGATGTGGGCGAAGCGGGTGGTCAGGACTCGTGTTTTGCCGGTGCCCGCGCCGGCCAGCACGAGCAAGGGGCCATCCAGGGTTTCCACCGCTTCCCGCTGCTCGGGGTTCAGGGGCATGAGATAATCGGTCATGGCTGGGACTCTGTTGGGGCCAGAAAGGGGCATCGGCGCTGGCGCGTCCCCTGACCATGCACCAGCACGGGAGTCGGGCCAATCGGGGGGCCTGGGCCGTGGGGGGATGGCAGCATGTTCAGCGCGGAAGCGGACGCTGGCGCCGGAACTGACACGGGCGTTGACCTTCGTCTCCCCCCGTCATCACAGGCTTGTCCCCCCGCTTGTCCGGGGTTTGTGGCGGCATGGCCTTGGAGTGGATCATCCGAACAGCAGGGGATGACAGATGGCTGGGGGCAAGGGGCCGGGACAGCCAGCCCTCACTGGCCGCACCGCTCCACCCCGCGTGAAATGCCCCGTACTGTGAGACTAACCGGCGCATGGCGTTTTCTTTCCAGGCGGAAACATCCTGGAGGTCCGGCGGCGGGTTTCCCGCCTTTTGTGTAAGGCTGCCTTTACAGGTCGGGGCCGGGAAGGCTTTCACGTTCTCTTAACCCTATGAAAAGACACATTTGTCAATCTTGGCACGAGGGTTGCTTATGTGGTGCTGTGGCTACCTGGCGTATCAACTCGTTTAGAACAGGATTGAGCATACATGAAATACAACCTCCTCGGTGCGGTCAGCACCCTCGCTTTGGGAGCGGCATTCGGCGTCGGCACCCCGGGCGCGGCCAATGCGGCTCTTACCTGCACGGCCGGTAACATTGTCGGCACCGGCACCTGCACGGAAACTGTTACCTTCGGGCCGTCCAAGACGGACTTCACCAACCAAATCCTGACGCTGGACAAGTGGCTGTCGAATGTCTCCGCCGGATTCACGCAGACGCTGAAGGATGTGAAGTACAGCCTTAACGGTAAATACACTTCGACCGGCACGCTGACGAACAACAGCTCCAGCACGCAGACTTTCAAATACTCGCAGAGCATGAACTTCGGGTTCACCCCTGGCGCGGGCGCGCCCAGCGACTTCCTGAACACGACCTCGTCCAATAGCGCGCTCACCGGCAATCTTCAGTACACGCTGGCGGCCGGCGCGAGTGGACCGTTCTCGGCAAACCTGGCCATCAGCCCCATAGTTGCCGGTCCTTTGTCCGGGTTCCTGGCTCAGTACACTGGCCCAGGCACGTTTAATGCTCTGGCGACCACATTAACTGGATCCTCGTTCGTAGGCGGTGGTGGCAACATCAGTACCAACCTCGTCACCACCGCGACGCCGTCCATCACCCTGACCTACGAATTCGTCACGGCGGCTCTGCCTCCTCCCCCGCCCCCGCCGGGGGTTCCGGAACCGGCCAGCATGGCGCTGCTCGGGGTTGGTCTCGCCGGTCTCGGCGCCATCCGCCGCCGCCGCAAGGCCTGAGACCCCATCATCCGCCCAGGCGGTTGATGGGAAAAAGCCCGAAGCGCACCCGCGCTTCGGGCTTTTGCTTTTTCAGTGTCTTTCTTGAAAGCCTGCCTGATGGTGGACTCAAAAACCGTCATCCTCCTGCCTGGCTGGAGAATGACAGTCATCGTTAGAGCATTTCCCGATCAGGTTGATGGCATGGACCGTCCCTCCCGCCGTCATCCCCCGGCTCGACCAGGGGATCTGTACCAGCACGGTGCCGCGAGAGATCCCCCGGTCGAGCCGGGGGATGACGGGGAGAGGATCAATCTGATCGGGAAATGCTCTGAATCAGTCCGAAAATACTTCCGTGATCCTGTTGCCTCATGCGTTGCGCCTGACAAGCCTGACGTCCCGCGAAAACTGTCCCGGCGTGAATCGCCGCGCATGGGTTCGCCCATCGCTCACTCACGCCAGGAGGCCGCCTGATGTCAGACAATGCCACCATCGAGTCCCTGCTGGAAAACGCGATCACGCGACACGAGGCCAGAGATCTCGACACCGCGGAACGGCTTTATCGTGCAATCCTGGACGCCGATCCCGATCATGCCGAGGCGCTCAATCTTCTGGGCGTCATCCTCCAGGACCGCGGCCGGGCGGCCGAGTCCCTCACACTGATCGAACGGGCCATCGCGATCGACCCGGATTTCCCCGACGCCCATGCCAATCTCGCGCGCGGCCATCGTTTTCTGGGCGACATGGAAAAAGCCGCCACCGCCGCCCAGAAAGCCATCACCCTCGATCCCGATCTGGGGGAAGCCTGGCTGCAACTGGGGTATGCGTTGCTTTCCCTCCACCTGAACCGGGAGGCGCTTGTCACGCTGCGCAAGGCGAGCACCTGGTTTCCCGATTCCGTTGAACTCCGTGCCGGGATCGGCTTCGCCGCGCAGCGTCTGGAAGACCATGCCGCCGCGGCGGATGCCTGGCGCACGGTGCTGCGCCTGCAACCGGACCGCATCGAGGCCCTGGTCAATCTGGGCGCCGCCCTCGGCTCGCTGGACCAAATGGATGAGGCGCGCGATCTGCATCTGCGCGCCGCCGCGCTCGCCCCGGATGATTGGGTGGCGCAAGGCGCGCTGGCGGTCACCTTGCACAAGCGGTTCGAGGCCGACGCGCTGGTGACGCTTTGCCAGGCCCTGCTGGCCCGTGAGCCGGAGCGTGTGGAAATCCTGATGCTCCTCGGTTTCGGTCTCACCTGGCTGGGCCAGTTCGACGAAGCCAGGGCGGCGTACCTTAAGGTACTGGACAAACAGCCAGATCACGCCGACGCGCGGCGGCAGGTGGCTTCGCTGGCGACCGGCACGATCTCCGATGAAGATTTGGCGGAGTTTCGCGCGCGCGCCAGCAATTCCGCCCTGCCGGTCGATGACCGCGCCGCCGCGGGATACATCGCCGGCAAAAGCCTGGACCGGGCCGGCGAGCATGACGCGGCCTTCCGTGCCTACAAGGATGCCGCCGCCCTGATCCACGCGCAGCTCCAGGCCACGCACAAGGGTTTCGATCCGGGCATGTTGCAGACCTATACCGAGTGGGCGCGCGCCGTGTTCACGCCCGCGGTTTTCACCGAACTACGCTCCTGGGGTCATCCGTCCGAAGTGCCGGTCTTCATCGTCGGAATGCCGCGCTCCGGCACATCGCTGATCGAACAGATCGCCGCCAGCCATCCCCGCGTGTTCGGCGCGGGAGAGCGGAAAGACATCTCGGACATCGTGACGCGGATCAACCGCGGCCAGGGCAACATCCCGCCCGCGCGATGGGACAAGGCCGCGTTACGGCAGGAAACCGCGCAACACATCGCCCGGCTCCAGGCCCTGGGCGGCGGCGCGGACCGGGTGATCGACAAGCTGCCCGACAATATCCAGTTCCTGGGGCAGATCGCGGTGCTGTTCCCCAATGCCCGGATCATCGTTTGCAAACGCGATCTGCGCGATGTCTGCGTGTCGTGTTTCACCACGCATTTCGGCGACGCCGTGAACTGGTCGTACGATCTGGAGGAATGCGCGACGCGGGCGGTGCAGATCGAACGCCTGATGGATCACTGGCGGACGGTGCTGCCGGCGGACCGCGTGCTGGAGGTTTCCTATGAAACCGTCGTCGCCGATCTGGAGGGCGAGAGCCGCCGGTTGATTGCCTTCCTGGGCCTCGACTGGGATCCCGCGTGCCTCGATTTCCACACCAACAAACGCCAGGTCACGACCGCGAGCGTGCAGCAGGTGCGCAAGCCCCTGTATGACAGTTCGATGGGACGGTGGCGCCGGTATAAGGACCATCTGGGACCAATGCTGGCGATCCTGGCCGGGCATGTCCCCGCCGATCCAGGCGAAGCGGTTCCGGCGGCTGTCCAGTCACGCGAAGAACCGGAGGCGGAGCCATTGCGGCGCGGTATCGGCTTGCTCGCGGTGGGGGACCATGCAGGGGCGATCCGGGTTCTGCGCGATGTGGCCACACGCTTTCCCGCGCTGCATGATGCCCATGAGAATCTGGGCATGGCGCTGAACAAAACCGGCGATTTCAGCGCGGCGGCTGAGGTCTGGCACCGTGCCGCGGCGCTACGGCCCAACCACCCGCTGACCCAGGCGCGTCTTGGCTATACCCTTAGCGAGCTGGGACGGCATGACGAGGCGATTCA
>JAYVCG010000034.1:0-2724 GCA_043750075.1 Acetobacteraceae bacterium
CCGTGATGGCGAAAGGCGAGATCGTCATCGCCGCCAGTCATTACGTGGCCGGGGTGGTGCGCGAACAACACAAGGTCGATCCGGCACGGATACGGATCATTCCGCGTGGGGTCGATCCGCTGGTGTTCGACCCGGATGTCGTGGTGCCGGACCGCATCGCCCGCATGGCGCAGACCATGCGCGTGCCCGACGGCATGCTCACCGTCGTCATGCCTGGACGTTTGACCGCGTGGAAGGGTCAGGCGGTGCTGTTACAGGCCATCGCGCGTCTGCCGCGGCGGGATGTGTGCTGCGTGCTGGTGGGCTCCGATCAGGGCCGCGCCCGTTACAGCCGGGAACTGGAGAAACTCAGTGAATCCCTGGGCATCGCCGACCGGGTGCGGATCATCGGCCATGTCGAGGATGTGCCCGCGGCGCTGATGCTGTCCGATGTCGTCGTCCACGCCTCCACCCGGCCCGAGGCGTTCGGCCGCGTGGTGATCGAGGCCCTGGCGATGGGCCGCCCGGTGATCGCCACCGACCTTGGCGGACCGGCCGAGACGGTGGCGCATGGCGTGACGGGCTGGCTGACGGTGCCCGGCGATCCGGAAACGCTGGCCCAGGCGTTGGAGGAGGCGTTGGGGATGGATGTTGGGGCGCGGATGGAACTGGGGCGGCGGGCGCGGGAGTCGGTGCTGCGGGACTACACCGTGCGGGCGATGCAGGACGCGACGCTGGATGTGTACGAGGCGGTGGCGCGGGGGTGGGCGGGGTGACGGCACGGCGCTCTCGCCCCGCGCACCAGCCATGAAACACTTGCCCCGCCCGTCCTCCGGTGCCATGTCCCATCGCCGCCCCTGGCAACCCTGAGACAGAGGACCAAGACCCATGCCCGCCATCACTCTGCCCGACGGTTCCGTGCGCCAGTTCGACGCGCCGGTGACGGGCACGACGGTGGCCGAGGCGATCGGTCCCGGCCTCGCCCGCGCCGCGCTGGCGATGAAGCTGGATGGCAAGCTCGCCGATCTGTCCACACTGATCGGCCAGGACGCGCATGTCGTGTTCGTCACCCGCCGGGATGAGGACGCGCTGGAACTGATCCGCCACGACTGCGCCCATGTGCTGGCCGAGGCGGTGCAGGCGTTGTACCCCGGCACCCAGGTCACCATCGGCCCGTCGATCGAGAACGGCTTTTATTACGATTTCGCCCGCGATACCCCGTTCACCACGGAGGATTTCGCCGCCATCGAGGCGAAGATGCGCGAGATCATCGCCCGTGGCGCCCCGTTCGTGCGTCAGGTGATGGACCGTGACGAGGCGATCCGCTTCTTCATGGACAAGGGAGAAAAGTACAAGGCGCAACTGATCCAGGATTTGCCGCGTACTGAGCCGATTTCCCTCTACAGCCAGGGCGGCTGGGTCGATCTGTGCCGCGGGCCGCATCTGCGCACCGCCGCCGATGTCGGCTCGGCGTTCAAACTGATGAAGGCGGCGGGGGCATACTGGCGCGGCGATCACCGCAACGCGATGCTCAGCCGCATCTATGGCACCGCCTGGCGCGACCAGAAGGAACTGGACGCGCATCTGCACCAGTTGGAGGAAGCGGAACGCCGCGACCACCGCCGCATTGGCAAGGACATGGGCCTGTTCCATTTCCAGGAGGAAGCGGCGGGCTCGGTGTTCTGGCATCCGAAAGGCTGGAAGCTCTATCGCACCGCCGAGGATTACATGCGCCGCCGCCTGGACGCGGCGGGGTATCAGGAGGTGAAGACCCCGCAACTGGTGGACCGCGTGCTGTGGGAACGCTCCGGCCATTGGGAAAACTACCGCCACCACATGTTCATCGCCACGGTCGAGGATGAGGACAAGACCCTCGCCGTGAAGCCGATGAACTGCCCGTGCCATGTGCAGATTTTCCGCCAGGGCATTCGCTCCTACCGCGAACTGCCGCTGCGGATGGCGGAGTTCGGATCGTGCCACCGCTACGAGCCCTCGGGCGCGCTGCACGGCATCATGAGAGTGCGCGCCTTCACCCAGGACGATGCCCACATCTTCTGCACCGAAGCCCAGATCACTCCCGAAACCGTCCGCTTCGTCGAACTCCTGGGCTCAGTCTACCGTGATTTCGGTTTTGAATCGTTCCGGGTCAAACTGGCGGACCGGCCGGAGAAACGCATTGGCTCGGACGCCGTCTGGGACCACGCGGAAAAATCGCTCGTGGATGCCTGCGTCGAGGCCGGGGTCGAGTACGAACTCAATCCTGGCGAGGGCGCGTTCTACGGCCCGAAGCTGGAATTCGTGCTGCGCGACGCGATCGGCCGCGACTGGCAATGCGGCACCTTGCAGGTCGATTTCAACACCACGGAACGTCTGGACGCCGAGTATGTGGGCGAGGACGGCGCCCGCCACCGGCCCATCATGCTGCACCGGGCCATCCTCGGCTCGTTCGAGCGGTTCCTCGGCATCCTGATCGAGCAATACGCCGGCCGTTTCCCGCTGTGGCTGGCGCCCGTCCAGGTGGTGGTGGCGACGATCGTGTCCGACGCCGACGAGTACGCGCGGGACGCGGTGGCGGCACTGACGCGGGCGGGGATCGTGGCGCGGGCCGATCTGACCAACCAGAAGATCAACGCCAAGGTGCGCGAACACAGCCTGGCGCATGTGCCGGTGCTGGCCGTCGTTGGCCGGAAGGAAGCGGAAAACGGCACGGTCGCCTTGCGCCGCCTCGGTTCGCAGGCCCAGGAG
>JAYVCG010000035.1:0-7860 GCA_043750075.1 Acetobacteraceae bacterium
AGCCCCATTTCCTCCAGCGCCACACTGATCTTGCGGCCGTTGGGGGTATTCCAGGTGTGCAGTGCGATGGTCATGCGCGCGGACCTTTCCTCATGGTTCGCGCGCAGTGTGCCCACCCGTCCAGAACCCGTCCAGCACCCGGTCCAAAGCCCACTTCCCTGGGCCGCGCAGCGCGAGGATGAGAAAACCACCGGCGATGGCGAGATCCTTCTCAAAATGCAACAGTTGATTACGATCGCCGAATTTGGTGTGGAAAATCACCGCCACCACCACGCAAAATCCCGCCAGCGCCAGACCGGCGAGGCGTGTCGCGAACCCCGTCAGAATGGCCAGTCCGCCCGCCAGTTCCAGCGCGATGGCGGGCGCCAGGGAGAAACCCGGCAAACCAAACGATTCCGTGTAACGCACCGCTCCATCGTAATTCATCAGCTTCGCCAGGCCCTCATGCAGGAACAAGGCGGCGAGCAGACAGCGGCCCAGAAGCAAACCGGCGGCTTCCATCAGCGTGGCTTCGGCGCGCGCGCGATGGCCTCCCGCAAATCCGTCAGCTCCTCGCAACCGGAAGGGCAGAGTTTTTGTAATCTGGCGAGGTTCGCCCGCGCCCGGTCGGTCTGACCCATCTCCACGAACAACGCGCCCTGATATTCCAGCGCGCCCTTGTGATCGCGGTCAATCTCCAGCACCCGGTTGTAATACGCCATGCCTTGCGCCTGATCGCCGCTTTTACGCAGCGCGAATCCCATCAGATTGTAAACATCGGCATGTTGCGTGCCAATCAGGCCGCGAAGCTGGACGATGGCGGCGTCGTAATTCCTGGCTTTCAACAGGGCGCGCACCTTCGTCAGGTCCGGCGCCATCGTCGAGGGCGGTGAGTCCGCCGCCCATCCGTGCCGGGATGACAACGGTACCGCGAGTGTACAGCCAAGGATCAGGACACAGGACAGGGAACGCCACATGATATTATTCCTTTTCAACCCGCCAGAACGAAGATCATGCCTTACAGGCAGCGCGCGAAAATAAGCAGGCATGGCCAGACCATTTTCGCACTTCATGGTCTCTGGTCAACGGCGCCGGGAAATGGCCTGGAGAAAGAACGCGGGGCGCTGCCCCGTGACCCCGCCAGGAGGGCTTTGCCTCCTGGACCTCCACCGTCATGCCTTTGGCATGCTCCGCATGACGGCTCGCCTTTGGAAACCATCCATGGGGGGACGCCCGGTCTTTTCTTTCGTGACCAGAGTCAGCTTCCCTTGGGGGGAGCGTGCGCGATGGCCTCCCGCAAATCCTCCAGTTCCTCACACCCAGTGGGGCAGAGACGTTCCAGTTTCACCACGTTCTCCCGCGCCTTGTCGATCTGGCCGAGTTCGACATAAAGCTCACCCTGATATTCCAGCGCGCCCTTGTGCGCCGGATCGAAATCCAGCGCCTTCCGGTAGAACGTCATCGCCTGCGCGCGGTCCCCTGTCTTGCGCAGGGAAAACCCCATCAGGTTATAAACGTCGGGATGCTGATACATGACCAGCATGGATTTCAGTTCCGCCAGCGCCGCGTCATAATTCTTCGCCTTCAGCGCGGCCCGCACCGTGGACAGGTCCGGCGCGTCTTTCGTCGTGACATTATCCACCGCGTGCGCGCCGGACGCGAGCACGCCCAGAAGGCCACCGATGGCCAGACAACGGGCAAGAATTCGCATGAAAATTCTCCTTTTTGGTCAGACGTGCATCACGCTCAGGGCATAGCTCGCGCCATCCTTGCTGACCGTGCCCGCGGCGGGGAACGGGAAATGATAGCCGCAGATCGGCATTTTCTCCGCGATCACCCGGTCCAGCAGCGCGCGGCGCGAGGCTTCCGCGAGCGGCGCGTCCTGATCGTAACCGCCATGCCAGCCAGGATGCGCCATCACCAGCGCGGGGACATAGGCCGTGTCGTTGGAGATCATCAGTTGTTTGCCGCCCGACGACAGGTGGAACGCGCGATGGCCGGGGGTGTGGCCGGGCGCCATGACGAAACGGATGCCGGGCGCCACCTCGGGCTCGCCGGTGACCTGGCGGATGTTCTTCCAGGTGGGAAACACCGCCTGGATGCGCCGCGCGAGGCCCTTGCGTGCCTCGGCCAGTTTGTCGATCACCGCCGGATCGGTCCAGAATTTGTATTCCACATCGGAAATGACGATCTCGGCGTTGGGGAACACCGGCGCGTTGGTGCCTTTTTCCATCAGGCCGAAAATATGATCGGGATGGCAATGGGAAATCAGGATGGTGTCGATCTTCTTCGGATCGATCCCCGCCGCCGCCATGCTGGCCATCATCTTGCCCGCCGTGGGCTGCACCTGCCCGCCCGTGCCGCTGTCGCACAGGATCGTCTTGCCGCCGGTTTTCACCACCGCGACGGTGAAGGGGATCGACACGAAATCCGGGGTGAGGCCGGCCTTGACCATCGCCTCCTTCACGTCATCAATCGAGGCATTGGCGATGAACGCCGGATCGTGCGGTTTTTCCCAGATGCCGTCGTAGAGCGCCGTCACCTCGGCATCGCCAATCTTATACGTGAGAAACCCTTTCGCCGGGTCCGGGGTCTTTTGCGCGTGCGCCGCCGTGATGGCGAGCCGCCCGCTCAGGCCCAGGGCGGCGGCGAAGCCTGTTGAAACAACCATGTCGCGGCGTGACAGATGGAACATGTGAACTTCCCCATACCGTTCGGGATGCGCGGTGCGTCCGTGTGGGGAGAGGACTCAGGGAAGACCGGGTTTATTCCCGATGGTTCTGGCGCGCGCCGTGGCGGGGATGACCAGGGGGTGTCCGGGGGCGTGGGGCTTTCCCGTGTATCGCCTCCCGCTTTGTCTCGGAGGACACCGAGGGGCGGAGGTCACGGAGAGCCGCCCGCGCCGCGGGCTGGCTCGATCTCGGTGTCCTCCGCCCCTCGGTGTCCTCCGCGATGCGGCGGGCCGCGGGGCGCGCACGGGCCCGGCCGGGGTGAAGACTGGCGCGGGGTGAAGACTGGCGCTGGGTGAAGACTGGCGCGGGGCGAGGATTTCGCGGGAATAAACCACTCTCCGCCTGAGTCTCCTTCCCGCATGACCGTTCGATCACAGAGGCCCTGATGCTAAAACCCAGGCGGTTCGAGACATTGGCGCTGCCGCATCTCGACGCGGCGTATTCGCTGGCGTTCTGGCTGATGCGCGACCGCGCCGACGCCGAGGACGTGGTACAAGATGCCTATGTCCGCGCGCTGCGGGGCTTCGACGGCTTCCGCGGCGAGGATATCCGTCCCTGGCTGATGGCGATCGTGCGCAATGTGGCCTGGCGGGCGCTGGCGCTGCGGCGGCGCGGCAACAATGTCATTCCGATCGAGGCCGCCTACGCCTTCAACGATGAAGATACGCCACGCGCGCTGTCCATCGCCTCCGGCGAACCCTCGGCCGAAACCAGGCTGATCGAGGCGGGCGACCGGGCGATGCTGACGCGGGCGCTGGAAGCATTGCCGCCATTGTTCCGGGAAATCCTGTTGCTGCGCGAGGTCGAGGACATGTCCTATGCCGACATCGCCACGGTGCTTGGGGTGCCGCGTGGCACGGTGATGTCGCGGCTGTCCCGCGCGCGGGCGGGTCTGCGGCTGTGTTTCAGGAATTTGACGGGGGAGAGCGGCCAACATGCGATGTGAGGAAGTCCAGGACCTGGCGAGCGCCTGGCTGGACAATGAATTGTCCGAAGCCCGCGCCCGCATGGTCGCCGGGCACGAGGCGCGTTGCGCCGAATGCCACGCCTACGTCACCGACCTGCGCCGGGCCATCACCCAGGTCGCCCGTCTGGCCCGCGAACCCGCGCCCTCTGGGCTGGAAACACGCCTGCGCGGTCTGCTCGCCGCGGAAGCCGGACCAGACCTGGCCGCGCCCGTTCCCGCCCCCTGGAGGCACGGTTTCTTCCGTCAGGCCGCGGCCCTCGCCGCCGTCTGCCTCCTTTCCATCGCCACCACCTGGGCCGTGATGCACCAGCGGGAGGCCGCGCCGGGTGCCCAGATGCCGGGTGCCCAGATGCCGGGTGCTCAATACGATGTGGTGACGGCGCATGTGCGGTCCTTGTTGCAGGACAGCCCGATCCAGGTCGCATCGAGCGATCAGCATACCGTGCGGCCCTGGTTCAACGGCCGCGTGGAATTCGCCCCGCCCGTGAAGGATCTGGCGGCGGAGGGGTTTCAACTGATCGGCGGCCGGCTGGATTACGTCGAGGGCCACAGGGTCGCGGCCCTGGTCTACCGCCGCCGCCTGCACACGATCAGCGTGTTCGTCTGGCCCGAGGCCGTGCCCGGCGCCTCCGTCTGGCGCCCGGTTCAGCAATCCGGTCTGAACCTGTTGTCCTGGAGCAAGGACGGCATGGTCTGGTGGGCGGTATCCGACCTCAACCCCGAGGAGTTGCGGGAACTGCGCGCCCTGCTGTGATCGCCCGTGGTTTCGCTGGCGGCCGCCGGTTCTTGTCCTGAACGGTCATGCCCAGGCCCGGCGTGGCGCGAGATCATGGTCCCCGGACCATTCTTCAGATCATGGTCCCCGGACCATTCTTCAGATCATGGTCCCCGGACCATTCTTCTGGCGCGTCTCAGGGTTCCTGTTCCAGCTCCGCCAGTTGTCCCACGGTCAGGGGCCGCGCCGGGAAGCGCGTGTGCAACGGCTCGATCTCCCGCGTGTGGACCCCTCTCGCCCGCGCCAGGACCTCGGCGGCGGTGGCGCCGCACATCCGGCCCTGACACGGTCCCATGCCGCAGCGCGTGAACGCCTTGAGTTGATTGAGGCCCTGACACCCGCGCGCCGCGGCTTCCCGGATCTGCCCGGCCGAGACTTCCTCGCACCGGCAGATCAGCGTGGCGTCGTCGGGCACGAAGGCACGCGGCGCGTACAGCACATCGAGGAACGGACGCGACGCCAGGGCTTTCTCCCGCTCCAGCCGCAACGGCGCGGCTTCCCGGTCACGGGTCGCGCCGTCGATGCGGCCAAGCGCGTGCGCGCACCCCAGACCAGCGATGCGGCCAGAGAACACGGCGGCGGCGGCGCCCCCCACCCCGGCGCCATCTCCGGCGGCGAGGATGCCGGGCACGGTCGTTTCGCCCCAGGCATCCGTCACCGGCCGCCAGTACCGCTGGCGTTCGTGCCACACATGCCCGCAGCCCAGGGCGCGGGTGATCTGGAGGGAGGGAATGACGCCATCATGCAGGAGCAGCAAATCGGCGGCTTCGGTCTGTTTCTTGCCCTTGACCTCGAAGGTGATGCGGCTCAGCGCGCCGCGGCCCTCGGCCTGGAGGCTGGTGGCGCGGAGGGGGACGATGCCGGCGCGCTCGATCTCGTCGATCCAGGTCAGGCCCTTGCGGATGTCGGGCATGGCGCGGCGCGCGCGCGGCAAGGCCCGCCAGCGCGCCGCCGTGTCGGACAGGTCGAGGATGCCGCCAAGCTTGCCGCCCGCGCGCAGCACCTGCACGGCGTAGAGCCAGATCAACGGCCCCTGCCCGGCGATCCAGGAATTGCCGTCTGGCACCAAGGCGGCGGTTTTCAGGGCGATTTGCGCGGCGCCAACGGTCATCACGCCTGGCAGCGTCCAGCCGGGGATGGGCATGGGGCGCTCGATGGCGCCGGTGGCCAGCAGCACGCGGCTGGCGCGCGCCGATCGGGCGGCGCCGTTCTCGTTCCAGAACACCGTGCCGCCAGGTCCGGCGCCATACGGTTCGATGCACCAGACCTCGGCCCCATGATGGATGCGGGCATCGCTGATGAGGAGTTCGCGGATCATGGCGAGGCCGTTGTCTTCCTCGGCGTCACCGGCGCCGCGGGCTTCGATCGCCTGCCAGACGCGCCCGCCGGCGGCGGCGTTCTCATCCAGCAGGAGCACGCGCAACCCGCGCCGCGTGGCCTCGACCCCCGCGGCGATCCCCGCGGGGCCGGAGCCGACGATGATCAGGTCGGTGGAGTCAGTCCCGTTGTGTGTCAACCCGCCCTCCGTTGCGCACGAGGGTCATGCAGGTGCGCACGCCGCGTTGCTCGTCCACCACCGCGACACAGTCGAAGCACGCGCCCATCATGCACCACGGACCGCGCGGCGCCCCGGAGACCGGGTTGCGATGCGTGATCTGCGTGCCCGCGGCCAGCAGCGCGGCGGCGATGGTGTCGCCCTCCCGCGTGCGGACCGCGTGGCCGTCAACGATCATGGTCCATGGCAAGGCGACACCGCGGCGAAACATTCAGTCCACCTGACCTTTCGGCAATTTCTTTTCCACGATCGCCCCATACAGCGCGACTCCATACGGAATCGCTTCATCATTGAAGTCGTACTGATGATTGTGCAGGGCGGCGCTGTCGCCGTTGCCGAGGTTGATGTGGGCGCCGGGGACCTGTTCCATCATGAAGCTGAAGTCTTCCGAGCCCATGCCGGGCGGGGATGCGCGGTCGATGTTGGCCTCGCCCACCAGACCGGCGGCGGCGTCGCCGTACCATTGGGCCTCGGCGTCGTTGTTGACCATGGGGGCGAAGATGAGGCGGAAATCGAGTTTTGCTTCCGCGCCGAAACCGGCGGCGACGGAGGTGGCGAGGCGTTCCATGTTCTCCCGCACCAGCGTCATGACCTCGCGCTTCATGGTCCGCACGGTGCCGGCCATGGTGGCGGTCTGCGGGATGACGTTATAGGCGTCGCCGGACTGGATGCGGGTGATGCTGAGCACGGCGGTGTCGCGCGGATGCACGTTGCGCGAGACGATGGATTGCAGGGCGGTGCCCAGATGGCAGGCGACCAGCACGGGGTCGATGCTCTGGCTGGGGTGGGCGCCGTGCGCGCCCTTGCCAGTGATGACGATGTCGAAGAAGGCGCCCCCCGCCGAGCGCACCCCCGGCCCGGTGATGTATTTCCCCACCGCGAGGCCGGGCCGGTTGTGCATGCCGTAGACGGCGTTGCACGGAAACCGCTCGAACAATTTGTCCTCCAGCATGGCGAGCGCGCCGCCGACGCCTTCCTCGGCGGGCTGGAAGATGAAGTTGACGGTGCCGTTGAAATTGCGGGTTTCCGCCAGGTATTTCGCGGCGCCCAGAAGCATCGTCGTGTGGCCGTCATGGCCGCAGGCGTGCATTTTGCCGGGGTTCTGGCTGGCGTGCGGCAAGCCGCTGGCTTCCAGGATCGGCAGCGCGTCCATGTCGGCGCGCAGCCCCACCGAGGCCTGGCCGTTGCCGTTGCGCAGCACGCCGACGACGCCGGTGATCCCGATGCCGCGATGCACTTCGATGCCCCATTCCTCCAGCTTGCGCGCCACGATTTCGGCGGTGCGCACTTCTTCCAGTCCCAGTTCGGGATGGGCGTGGATGTCGCGGCGAATGGAGACAAGTTCGGCCTGATAGGCATGGGCGCGGTCGAGCGGGGACTGGGTCATGGCATGGCTCCGGAGGGTCCGAGGATCTCGGCGTTATGTTGCCCCAGCTTCGGCGAATCGCCACGCGGAATCGGACGCTGGCGGTCGAAGGACAAGGGCAGTCCGACGATGTTCAGGCCGCTGCCCGGCAGCGTGCGCATCATGTCCATCGCCCGCAACTGCTCGGTGTCCGCCAGTTCGGCGATGTCGTTGACCGGGGCGACCGGCACGCCCGCGTCGCCGATGAGGCCCAGCCAGTCGCGGCGGGATTTTTCGCGCAGGACGGGTTGCATGACGGAGACCAGCGCCTCGCGGTGGGCGGCGCGCTGGCGGCCATCGGCGAAGCGCGGGTCGGCGCACCATTCGGGATGGCCCATGGCGCGCGCGAGCTTGACGAACAGCCGGTCGTTGCCCGCGGCGATGCACAGCGGACGGTCGGCGGTCTCGAAGATCTGATACGGGGCGAGGGTGGCGCTGGCCGCGCCG
>JAYVCG010000036.1:0-3139 GCA_043750075.1 Acetobacteraceae bacterium
GATGCCGGCGACCGGTTACTGCGGGAGGTCAGTCAGCGGCTGCGCGTGCTGGCGGGTCATGATGCCCTGGTGGCCCGGACGGGGGGCGACGAGTTCGCCATTCTTTGTCCAGGAGATGCGCGGGATCAGGGAGTGCGGAACCTCGCTGAGGCGGTCCTGGTGTCCTTGAGGGAATCCTTCGATATCGATGGCACGCAGTTCCGGCTTTCCACCAGTTTGGGGCTGGCTTATCACCCGGAGGACGGGACGGAAGCGCCGGTGTTGCTAAAACACGCGATGACCGCGATGTATCAGGCCAAATCGAAGGGGAGGGGCCTGATCGTCCGCTTCGACCCGGAGATGAACCGGGCGCTGCGGGAACAGGCACAGATCGAACGCGATCTGCGCGGCGCCTTGCGTGACCGGGAACTGGAGGTCTGGTTTCAGCCACGGTTCGACGCGCGATCGCTGCGCATTTCCGGTTTTGAGGCTCTGGCGCGCTGGCGTCATCCGGAGCATGGTTTCATTTCTCCGGCGCGGTTCATTCCAGTGGCGGAGCAGGCTGGGATGATCGCCGATCTGGGCATGCTGGTGCTGGAAGATGCCTGTCTCTTCGCGGCCAGCCTGCCGGAAGGGCGCATCGCCGTTAATCTGTCCCCGGTGCAGTTTCTGTCCAACAATCTCGCGGAACTGATCGGTGAAGTACTGACGCGGAACAATTTGTCACCGGACCGGCTGGAACTGGAAGTCACCGAGGGTGTGCTGATCGCGGATGAAGCACAGGCACTGCATACTCTGAAAAGCCTCCATGAACGGCATTTGCATCTCGCGCTGGACGACTTCGGCACTGGTTATGCCAGTCTGAGCTATCTGCGGCGTTTCCCGTTCGACCGGATCAAGATCGATCAGTCCTTTGTGCAGGCGCAGGAGCACGATTCCACCACGCGCGCCATCGTCGAAAGCGTCATGACCATGGCGCGGCGTTTGCGCCTGGAAGTCACCGCCGAGGGGGTGGAAACCGAGCATCAGTTGAATCTTTTGCTCAGCCAGGGATGTCCGGAAGTACAAGGCTATTTTCTGGGCCGTCCCATGCCGGCCATCGACGCGCGGGCTTTTCATGCGAATCACACGCCCGCCAAAAGACAGCCAGAGATGTTGAAGTTGACGGCAGCGAATTTGACGGCGGCCTGAAAATCAACCGGCGGTTCCGCTGTCCATCGCCTTTTCCACATCCTCACGCCGCCCCAAAATCTCCGCCGTGTGCTCTCCCAGTCTGGGCGCGGGCAAATGAACGGCGCCGGGCGTGTCTGACAATTTGACCGGCACGCCAAGCGTGTGAAACGTTCCGGTGACGGGATGCTCCGTGCGGGCAACCATGCCGCGCGCCAGGATGTGCGGATCGGTGAAGACCTCATCGTAATGCATCACCGGTCCTGCCGGGATGCCCGCCGCTTCCAGCGCCTCCAGCCAATGGGACGAAGGTTTCTGACGCAATGGCTCCGCCAGGATGCCGACCAGAATGTCGTTGTGCTTCACCCGGTCGGCGACGGTTCTGAAGCGCGGGTCGGACACCAGTTCCGGGTGGCCCACCATCTCACACAGTTTCGTGTAAAAATGCTGCTGCGATGCGCCAACGGTGATGTGCCCGTCCGCCGTGGCGAAGCACTGATAGGGCGAACTCCCCCGATGCGCCTGACCGATGCGGGCCGGACGTGTGCCGGTGGCGAAATAATGCGCGGACTCATACACCGCGAGGGATGTCGCCGCTTCCAGCAACGAAGTCTCGACATGCTGGCCCAATCCGGTGCGGTGCCGCGCCTCGATCGCCGCCAGCACGCCGAAGGCCAGGAACATTCCGGCGGTGACATCGGAAATCGCGATCGGCAGGCGGAACGGATCGCCCTCCTCTGGGCCGTTGGTGCTCATCAGGCCGGACATCGCCTGGGTTATCAGATCGAACCCGCCCCGGCTGCTGTAAGGCCCCGTCTGTCCGAAGCCAGAAATCGAGCCCAGGATCAGCCTGGGATTGCGCGCGTGCAGCACCTCCCACCCAAAGCCGAGGCGGGCCAGCACGCCGGTCCGGTAATTCTCCACCAGCACATCGGCACGGTCGATCAGCGTGAACAGCGCGGCCCGGTCCGCCTCCTGTTTCAGATCCATCACGACCGAGCGTTTGTTGCGGTTCCAGGTCATGAACGGCGCGCTTTCCCCGTTCACGAAAGGCGGCATGTTGCGCGCGGAATCGCCGGAGGGCGGCTCGATCTTGATCACCTCGGCGCCATGATCGGCCAGCATCATCGTGCAATAGGGGCCTGACAGGAAACTGGTCAGGTCGAGCACCAGCAAATGGTTCAGGGCACCGGGCATGGGGATCTCCTTCGCCCGCAGTATGCCATGCTCATTCCGTGGAGCGAAACCGCGCCCGTACGCGCCCCATGGCGTGACGGGCCAGTGTCAGCGTCCCGCGCGGCCGCAGCGGGTTGATCAACAGCAACCCGATCCGCTGGCGGCGGCTGGCGGCCCAGTCCTGTTTGTAGGGGTCGTCGCCGCGGCCGAAATCCAGCGCGGTCACCTGTTCCCGCTCGATCATGTGCCGGATCATCCAGGCCGTGACCACCGTGCCGGGCGAATACGGTTTGAAGACCTCGTCATGCGCCAGCTTCAGCACCGTGGCCTGACCGTGTTCAACGATCCAGAACTGCGCCGCCGCGGGTGTGCCGCCGATCCACCACACGCCAAGCCGCATGATCCCCAGACTGGCGGCGGCACGGATTTGGGCGGCATTGATCAAAGGATACGGTTCGGGTTCTTTCCAACTGCGGGCGTAGATCGTTTCGAAGGCGGCGATCCCGTCCTCCAGGCCATTCCGATCGGTGAACAGTTTGAAAACCGCGCCGTCCAGCCGCTCCGCCCGCCGTGTCCGCCGCCGGATCGTTTCCCGCAACGCCCCTGGGCGGCGTGCGAGGTAAGCGGGCCAGTCCAGGCCGGTCACATCCTCATGCCAGTTGCCAAAATGCTCGAACCGCGCCACCGCCAGACCCGCCGCGCGGCACCCCGCCACGATGTCCGGTTCGCTGGCCTGGTCGAGCGTGTCCAGCCGCGTCACGGGAAAAACCCGGCAGGCACGGGCGAAAGCTGCGAACAACGGGGCGCGATCCGT
>JAYVCG010000037.1:0-5828 GCA_043750075.1 Acetobacteraceae bacterium
AAAGGCGATCGACAACCGGGAACGCCTGCTGTCGTATCGCCACAATGCGATCGATTTCTGCATGTATTTGCCTCTGGTGGGTTTTGGCGAGCATTTGACCGCCGCGGCGCGAGACAAAAGCGGTAAAGAGTACCGGGACCGTCTTATTGATTTCGGTCTCACGGTTTACGGTTGACCATGATCGGAACGCCTTTGGAGAAAACATGCGTCCCGTCCGGCCTGCCCGCCGAACTCCTGACCCCCGCTGAAATGGCTCAGGTGGACGCGGCGGCGCCCGCGTTGGGCGTTGCAACGTATGCGCTGATGGAAAATGCCGGGCGGGCCGTCACGCGGGCGATCCAGACGCGGTTCCGGCCTTGCCGCACGCTGGTATTGTGCGGGCCGGGCAATAATGGCGGCGATGGTTACGTCGTGGCGCGGTTGCTGGACCAGGAGGGATGGCCGGTGACGGTGGCGGCGATGGCGCCGCCCAGGGCCGGGTCCGACGCGGCGGTGGCCCAGGGACGCTGGCGTGGGATGAATGCCGCGTTCTCGGTGGAGGAGGCCGCGCGGGCTGAACTCGTGGTCGATGCGGTATTTGGCGCCGGTCTGAGCCGCGTGATCGAAGCCGATACGGAAGCGGTGCTGCGGGCGGCGCGGCGGATCGTCGCGGTCGATGTGCCCAGTGGACTGGATGGCGCGACCGGGCTGGCGCGTGGTTTCGCGCCGCGAGCCGTGTTGACCGTCACGTTTTTCCGTCTGAAACCGGGACATTTGCTGTTGCCCGGCCGCGATCTGTGCGGGGAGACCGTGCTCGCGGATATTGGGATGCCCGCCGGTGTGCTGGACACGATCCGGCCGAGGGCGTTCCGCAATGGACCGGATGTCTGGCGGGTTCCTGACCTTGCCACCGACGCCCATAAATACACGCGCGGTCATGTCACCATCCTGGGCGGACCGGCCATGACCGGTGCCGCCCTGCTGGCCGCCGATGCCGCGCGGCGCGGTGGCGCGGGGCTCGTCACCATCGCCGCCCTTGGCGCGTCCGATGTTTATCGCGGCGGCCCGCCCGGCACGCTGGTGTCCGAGACCCCCTTACCCGATCTCCTCACCGACCGCCGCCGCACCGTCTGGGTTTGCGGTCCTGGGCTTGGTTCTGAGGAGGCGCGGCGCGTGTGGCCCGCACTGATCGCCTCTGGCCGCGCGGTCGTTGGCGATGCCGATGTGTTCTCGGCCTTCGCGGGCGAGCCTGACGCGCTGCGCGGCGCCGCCGTTTTGACCCCCCATGCCGGAGAATTCGCCCGCGTCTTCGGATTGCCGGAACCAGATCGCCTGACCGCCACGCGCGCCGCCGCCGCGCGCGTCAACGCGGTGGTGTTGCTGAAAGGCGCGGATACGATCATCGCGCACCCGGACGGGAGGGTGACGATCAATGCCTCGGCGCCCCCCTGGCTGGCCACAGCGGGCGCGGGCGATGTGCTGTCCGGACTGATCGCCGGTCTGCTCGCGCAGGGCATGAGCGCGTGGGACGCGGCAAGGGCGGGCGCCTGGCTGCACGGACGCGCGGCGGTGGAAGCGGGAGAGGGCCTGATCGCCGAGGACCTCGCGCCCGCGCTGCCACGGGCCTTCGCCGCCGCGCGGTCGAAATGCCGGAGGCCCATTCAGGGCAGAGGCCCGATCTGACCAGTACGAACTTCTGAGTGCCTTGCAATCCAGAAAAAAGGTGATTAGGAAGGGCTCATTGGAGCGCGGGCGTAGCTCAGGGGTAGAGCACAACCTTGCCAAGGTTGGGGTCGAGGGTTCGAATCCCTTCGCCCGCTCCAGGTTTTCCCAGGAAAATCAAACGGTTAAAGGCGGTCCTTCAGGGCCGTTTTTGCTTAGAGGGCCTTGGCCGCCGTCCAATCCAAGCGAAATCAATGCAATCGGCGGAAAGTCGCCGGATATCCCGTCGCGCGTTTGGCGGTGGCGGACCGATGTTCCAATAAGCTTTGCCCCCGCCGTCGGCGACACCCACCCAATCGGCTTGCCAGGATCGAGTCCGTGATCATGGTGTGGAAGGGGTGGTTTTCGCGTGTTTCCGGTTATGGTCTGGTCGCCACATCCGACTGGAACCAAGTCCGCACCGCCCGCTGTCACCCCGCTTACGCTCCGCCACACAAAATGGGGCCACCGCAGTTTCGACGGGGGAGGCACTGGCTCTGACAGGGCGCTCCGCGAACGCCGGATCGATCGCATCGCGTCTCGGGCAAGATCGCGGCGGCGCTTGCCGGCAGGTTGCCGCCGGACGCATAGGCAAGCGCGCCGGAAAAATGGCAGGTGGCTGAACCGCCCCCCGGCGACGGATCACCGGCGTTTGTGTTCGTGGGCGCGCACCTCGTCCTCGATTTCGGCGACGAGGGTGTCGATCTGGGTGTCCTCGAACACGGTCGGGCTGAACTCGGCCTGCCGCAGGATCGTCAGCGCGTTCCGGTAAGCCGGGCGCAACGCCGGGTCCCGCGGAGCACCAACGATGAAATTCAACTTCAACTCCTCCCGCAACTCCTCCCGCGCGCCATCCGCCACCGCGGCGAGATGGCCGCGCCAGCGGCGGGCCTTGTCCTTGATGCCCTCGGCGTCGGCGAGGTCAAGCGAGAGGGGCTCGTAGGCATGCCACTTGCCGTTCCTCCAGGCGTGCTTGAACGCGATTTCGTCGGTGGCGCTGGCGATCACCTTTTCCTCAAGCTGGATGGGGATGGCCAATTGGGCCAGCTTCTCGCGCACCGGCCGCCACACGTCATCATCGGTCCTCCGTGGCGTGCCATGGGCGTCGTACCGTGTCACCATGCGGGCGTAGAGCCGGTCGAGCGTCCTCGCGAGGTTCTCCGACACGCCGGAGCCAGGCGCCGACCATTGCAGCGTGCTGTCGTCCGCGGGCAAGGCCCGCCGCGCGATCGACACCGCGTCGCCATCGTCGGCCAGCCGCCGCGCCTGGGCGGCCAGCGCGCGGTCAACCGCCCGCATGGCGGTCTGGAAGGCATCACTGTCGAGATCGGGGAACATGCGCCTGACCCGGCCGAAGGTCTTGCGAGTCCTGAACACGAGCTGGCCCAACGACGCCGCATGAAGGACGACGCCAACATTGAGGAACTCCCCGGTCCGCACGTCATGGACGTAGCGGAGGGTGGTGTAGGTGTATGCTCGCTGTTCGGTCATGCCAGCACCCTTTGAATTTCCGCGAGGCAGTCGTCGATCCGGTCCCTGGCGGATTTGATCAGCGTGATCGCGCCGGCCACATCCGTCGCGGCCTGCGCCCATTCCGCGGGGACCACGTCCGCATAGCCGTCGATCCGCGAATCGATCAGATGCTTCCAGGACTCCCGGACGGCGGGGAAGTCAAGGTTTTTCCCGCGCAATTCGCGTCGAAAAATATGAAACCCAGGCTGCTCAAGTAGTTGCAGGCCGCCAGGAACCCAGGGCGGTTTCCACCCCAGGATCAGGCCATGGGCGAAGGCCAGCTCGTGATCGAAAATCCGGAAGGCGTCGCCGCGGACCAGGCAGTTCGGGTTGCCGGACCGGCGATCCGGGTTTTGGATGATCGCGTCAAACGCAAATGTGGCCAAGGCCATCGGCACCATGGCGGGGCGCAGGGTGTGGTGCCATCGTTCCAGGCGCTGAACTGCGCGCCCGCGAAGCTGGAGCCGAAGGCGACGGGCGCGCTGCGCTGGATGCCGGCGCGGGTGGTGGCGTCGGCCACGCTGGCGGCCCAGGCGGGCGTGATGTCGAGCAGCCAGGGCGTCGGGACCGGCAGGCGAGATCGGCGGCGAGGCAGGCGGCGACGGCCTCGCGCGCCAGATTGGTGACGCCCTGGTCGCGGTTGGCGGAGAACTTGGCGACGACCTCCACCTCCTCACCGGCCTGGGTCTCGCAGACAAGCAAGGCGGGCTTGGTGCGGCCATTGCCCATGGCACGGTCGAAGGCGATGGGCGTGGCGCGGGAGAGCATTCGGCGGGTCAGCCGAAAATCCGGGCGAGCATGGCTGGTAGCAATGCGTCGGCATCCGCGGCGATGGCGGCTTGGTGGGCTCGGAGTGCGGCGACCTTGGTATGCAGGCCGTTGAACCAGTTTTGGGTATCCAGGGAGGGGATGGGTACCATGATTGCTCCAAGCGCTTCAAGCCCAAGCGTCCGATTACGGCCTGCTCCACCTGGTGACGCTTGACCTATGAGGCCCAACCCCTCTTTCGTTAAGAAGAAAAACCGCAATATCTCGGCGGCGATGCGTCGCCGATCGACGGTGCAGGTAATAAAACGGTGAGAGCCAACACGTCCTGTGTCCTCGGAACGCGCAATTGCGATCGCGCCCTCCCATGCAAAGACGTTGCTGAAAATCAGATCACCAGGCTCGATCCGGAATATCCGCTTATTGCCCAAATCGAGGCTGCTGAGCGCCGGCTTATGAAACGTTCCCTTTCCAAAAGATCGAACTCCAAGTTCATCGTAGCTTTGGTCAGGTGTGACTGTGATTGGCCTACGAACAAGGGGTGCGACGTCGGTCATTGGGACGCGAGGCGCATCGACGATCATTTGAGCGAAGCTCGCATTGAGCATCGCGGCGAGTTCGGCCTCCTGTCGTTCAGCCGCTTCAGCTCTGGCTGTCAAGCGCGTCGCCACTGCGTCCAGGCGCTCAACAATTTGGCGTTGTGCATCAAGCGAGGGTAGTTTGATGCAATATGATAACAAGCTATCAGGATGGACGCGTTTTCGGCGGTCGCCCATGCCGACGCCCATTTCCGCGATCGCACTCCACACCAAAGGGCGCTTGAAGATCCACTCGACAAAGCGTGGATCGGCAACGGTCCTATTCCAATCGAATGTTGGAAATTCATTCGAGACGTAGGCGCCATCAAGATTTCGAGGAACAACAGCATAGGCCCCCTCAAAAGCAAAAAGGCGGCTGTAGATGAACTGCCCGGCAGCAACCCGGTACAGCGTCTTGGCGCAGGTGTCCTGGCCGTTGATATCTGGTTTGGCGAACACGCCACGACCGAAGCCATAGATGCCGAGGTTGGGGTAGCGGCGTTCTGGATGCACAACCTCTGGGACACTGGCGATCCGCAGCACGTCGCCCAATGCGACCTTCCGCCAACCCTTGCTCATCACGCTCGTTCCGTGGTGAGCGCCTCTATCTCACGCAACAATTCCAAAACCTGTAGCTCACGCGCAACGATCCCACGTAAAATCTCGGTTGGTGCTCTATGCTCCTCAGCGTCTTTTTCATTCAGGTTCTTAACGTCAAGATTGACTGCCAGCACCCGTCCGTCAGCGTCGGTGCTGATTAGACCCTCAGCTGACACGCGCCATGCGCGCGAATCATCGCCGCGCGTGCCGTACCAGCCCACGCAATCGGCCAATTCCTCAAACTGTATTGGCGCCGTCTTGCTGTATTTCCGCCGTCCCTCGGGCATCGGCTGCTGCCAGTAGCAAATCTCCCGCGTTGGCCCAGTGGTATCGAAGAAAATGATGTTGGTTGGGATGTCCGTATAGGGCGCGAACACCCCATCCGGCAGCCGGATAATGGTGTGCAGGTTGAACTCACGCAGAAGATCGGCCTTCACGCGGGCGGCGACGCCGCCCTCGAACAGCGTCCCATTCGGCAGCACGACGGCAGCCCGGCCCCGGCCGTTGCGTTTCAGCCTGCGCATGATCAGTTGCAGGAACATCAAAGCGGTTTCGCTGGTGCGGCGGTCGTCCGGGAAATTGGCCTGGATGCCGATCTCCTCCTCTCCGGCGAAGGGCGGGTTGGTGAGGATGACGTTCACCCGGTCGCGCTCGCCGATCTGCGTCAGGCGCTGGCGCGACAGCGTGTTGCCC
>JAYVCG010000038.1:0-4805 GCA_043750075.1 Acetobacteraceae bacterium
GCCGCGATGGGGCCGTCCGTGGAAACGGCGGGTTTGGCGCCGGCGGCGCGTCCGGCGATTAATCCGCTCATGAATGCCCGCGTGTCCTGAAGGTTCATCAATACCACCATCTTTTTGAGGGCATGGTCCGCGATGGGTAGCAGCCTGGGGACAGGTCGGCAATGAGGAACCGCCCTTGAAGGAAATGGTTCTCGAAAGCCGCGCGGGCCGTTAAAGAGGGTTTTTTCCGGGGTGCCCGGCTGGCCAGGGACGAGGACACATGTTACATGTTACGCGCTTCAGTTTTCATCATTGATTTTATTGATGATTAATGAGATCATGCAACGAGTCTAATGTGGGAACGTGGACAGAGACAGCGGTTCACAGCCAATCGCCGTGATCAAATCCTTTCTGTCCTTGCGGCAGGCGATGAAATTCAACCCAATGAAATCTTCATCCTCCAGTGCATAGGGTTTGAATCCAACGCCTTGCGGCAGGAGCTTTCCAACCACAAATCCATGCTCTGAAAAGAAAGCATAGAAATCCTCCAGAAAGACACGGGTTTTCAAATTCACCAGGCCATACTCAAATTGCACAAGATTAATCATGTTATTCCTGAAAGCATTCTTGAATCCGTTCAAAACTGAGAGTTCGGCACCTTCAACATCAATTTTCAGAAAATCGATTCGCGGCAAATCGTACTGACGAATGTAATCATCACCCGTGGTGACCGGAACTTTCAGCTCCTGAATCTGAGTAAAACCATGATTGGAAGCCGCGACTTCCATTGCTTTAGCGACCAGGCTGGAGGCTGTATCGCTTTCAGGTGTGTAATACAAAGTAAAATCGCCTTTCACGTCGCTCAGGCCAGATCGGTTGATCACCAGCCTTTCGCTTACGCCGTCAGTGTTCTGGACCAATTTTAGCGCGGTGGCGGGAGCAATCTCAAAAGCATGGACAGTGGCTTCGGGTAAATGCTTCAGGGCGGCCAGCGACCACTCCCCGACATTGGCGCCAACATCAAACACCACACGCGGGGACAGGGCGGCGAGGCGTGCCAGAAGGATGGATTCCCCATTGACCTCAATATCAAACTCGCTGTTTTTCCAGCCGCGAATGGTTCCATAGCCGAAATCCACCAGAGCCCGGACGTCACGGCTCTGGCGCTCTGAAACACAATGCCGGGCCAGCCAGCTTCGGTCGCCCGGTTCCAGGCGAACCAGCAATTGCTTCAGTAAGGCAAGGGTTGCCTGCGCGGCCAATCGTTTTATATTCGGCATGAAAATCATCGCCTTCCAATGGATGTTGACGCCAGCGGGTTCATAGTGTGATCAGTACAGGCCATAAACTGATTTCCCCCGGCGCGGGAAGGTTTTTTGACCAGCCCACCCTTGCGGTTGACCCATGCCGTCCTTGTACCCTCCCCTTCGTCCGAATCCAGGAATGATCAGATGAACCAGACTCAGAGGTCATTGGTGTCAGACCTTTCTTTCGTTCGTTCCTCACCAACAAGCCTCGCCACGACGGTAGCCAGGCAAGATGGCAGACGCGCATGACATGCACGTTGTAAATTAGCGAGGAATTGTCCGTAAAGAACAGAATCCGTGAGACGGTTCATATCACCCATGATATCGGCCATGGCTGTCAGATCATTGCACAGATATCCCACGGGTCCAATGCGAAACAGGTCTCGAGTCATTGGCGTGGGCAGCGCGATCAGCGGTTTTAGGGCGGCAATCGTATCAAGAATGACGCCGCTGACCGTCAGTGTATACGTATCCTCGTGCAAGGGCAGACAAATGTAATCAACGGCGCTGAGACGTTCAAGAAAATCCGCGCGGTCCAAAAATCCGCGCGTGACGTGGATATGGGTCAACGCCTCCGCCGGAAATGTTTCCTGCAACGCGCCAATCAAACTGAATTCGTATCGTTCGTCCCGTGCCGCCAGTTGGCGGGTCAGGTGAACAAAGTCCGAAAATCCCTTGGCGCGTTTGGCGGACCCCAAAAAAGCAATCCGCATCCGCTTTGGGTCAGGCCGGTGCGGGCTGGCCTGGACTTCTTTGGGATTGATGGGATGCGGCCAGACATGGCAGCGTTCACGAGGCAGAAGGCCCATTTTAATCGCGGCATCTCTCACCGTTTGATCCAGGACCACGAACTGGATCGCGGGGGAGCCAATTGCCGCGTTCAGCGAGGAGCGATCGTCAAACCACCGCCGCCTTGGATCGCGGGAACGCCAGCCAACGGCCTGGTTCAGATTTCCATGCAGTACCGCGATCACCCGGAGGTCGCCATTCACCATGGTGAGCAGACGGCATGCGAACAATGTTTCTGGCTGCGTGCCAAGGCAAATCACGAGCCTGGGTTTCAATCTCCTGACAAGGCCAAGTAGTGTTCCCGCCTGCGATCGAAATCGCCGAAAACTGATGCCCCCCGCGGGAATCACTTCAATGTCATGATGAACACAGAGCTTTCGCTCAGCTTCATCCAGCACGCCAAAGACGGCTTCTCGATGCGCGGGATGGGCGGCGAAGACAATGTCCTCAGAGCCGGTGGCAAGCCGGATGGCACGGAGATTTCCCGCATTGACCGGGGCATGATGAGCATTTGGAAACACTGGTTCGACAACCAGGATCATGCGTGGCTTTTCCTGTTCGCCCTGGTGTCTCGCGCCAGGCCACGCGCATGTCTGTTCATCATTTTTTCAATCCGGTCTGAATGAAGTCCCCAAGGTATCAGAGCAGAAAAAATTTACCAGGAGCCAACAATTCCCTATATGCCGGTCACAAATCTCCGGACCAGTGGAATCACATGCCTGAGGACGACCCCCCGCCTTCGCTCAGTGCCCGTACCCTGACCGGCGCTGGCTGGGTGCTTGTATGGCGGATGTCCACACGGGCCCTGGGCATCATCAACACCATCGTCCTGGTCCGCCTGCTGGCGCCGGCCGATTTCGGGCTGGTGGCGCTGGCCACCGCGATGGCGCAGGTCGTCGAGTCATTGTCCGCGATCGGCGTGGCCGATGCGATCGTCCGCGAAAAGGACGCCGACCGGACACTGTACGACACCGGCTTCACGATGAATTTCCTGCGCGGCATCGCCATGAGCGTGCTCATCGCCGCGTGCGCCTGGCCGCTGGCGGCGTTCTTCAACGATCCAAGACTGCTGAACATCCAGCTCGTGCTGGCCGCGACCCTGCTGCTGTCGGCGCTGGAGAATATCGGCGTGGTCGAGTTCCGCCGGAACCTCGCCTTCGACAAGGAATTTCAACTCGCGCTGGTGCCGCGCATCGCGGGCATCGCGGTGTCGATCACCATCGCGGTCCTGTTCGCCAACTACTGGGCTTTGGTGGCGGGCATCGTGACCACGCGCGTCCTGCGCGTCGCCGCCAGCTATTGGCTGCATCCCCACCGGCCACGGTTCACCTTGCGGTCCTGGCGCAGGCTGATCGGATTCTCGTTCTGGACATGGCTCACCACCATGGTGCTCGTCGTCAGGGACCGGATCGACACGCTGGTCATTGGCCGCGTACTGGGCCCCGTCAAGGTCGGCATCTACGCGGTCGGCCTGGAGATCGGCTCGCTGGCCTCCACCGAATTGCTGGAGCCATTGACGATCGCGCTGTTCGCCGGCTTCTCGGCGGGCCGGAGGGCCGGAACGGACATGGCGGACGGATATTTCAAGGCCATCTCCGCAGCCTTCCTGCTGACGCTGCCCATGGGCGCCGGGCTGGCGATCATGGCCCATCCGTTGATCGCGCTGATGTTCGGGGCACAGTGGCTGGAGGCGGTGCCGCTGGTGCGAATTTTCGCCCTGACGGGCATGGTCAAGGTCGTCGCTTATTTCAGCGGCGTTCTGCTCAACGCCCATGGGCTGATCCATTTGCAGTTTCGCATCCTGGCCACCTCGACCGTGGCGCGAGTCCTGGTGTTGTTCGTTCTCATCGGACCCTTCGGGTTGCTGGGGGCGGCGGCGGCGGCGGCTGTCTGCGTTTTGCTGGAGGAGGCGATGTTCCTTTTCGTCTGCTTCCGGCATTTCCGTCTCAGCCCGCTGAAACTGGTGCGAGGCTCCTGGCGCTGCGCCCTGGCGACGGGGGGAATGGCGGCGGTGTTGCTGTGGGTGGGATTTGGGGCAGCCCACGAGGTCGTCAGCCCAATGGCGTTGCTGCGCGATCTGGCGGCCGGCGTGCCCCTGGGCATGGCTGTCTACACGGCATTGCTGCTGACATTGTGGCTCGCGACCGGCCGGCCGCCAGGCGCGGAGGCGATGTTCCTCGACATATTCGGCGGAGCCATGCGGAGATTCGCGCCAGGCCTTTCGATCTGGAAGCTCTGGTAGGGCGGGTGCGGACGATGGTCAGGGGAACGGGATGAGGAAGAAGGTAAAGCGGCTTTTAACGCGGGCCCCGCCCCTTCCCCCCCTCACCGCCCCTTCCACACCGGCTTGCGCTTCTCCACATACGCCTTCACCCCCTCCACCCGGTCCTCGCTCGTATACGGGCTGACCCCCTCGTTCAGCCGCAGCGCCAGGGAAATCGGCACCCCGTTCGCCCGCACCGCGGTTTCCTTCATCCGCCGGATGGTGACGGGCGCGTTCTCGCAGATCGCCTCCGCCATCTTCAGCGCCTCGTTCAGCGCCTCGCCCCGCGGCACCACGCGGTTGACCAGCCCCCAGCCGCGCGCCTCCGCCATGCTGATGTATTCCCCCAGGTACAGCATCTCGAACGCGATCCCCGGAGGCACCATCCGCGGCAGCATCACGTTGGCGAAATGCGCGCCCTTGCCGCGTTTGGCCTCGGGCAATCCCATCAGCACATGCTCGGCGGC
>JAYVCG010000039.1:0-11556 GCA_043750075.1 Acetobacteraceae bacterium
GCTTGCGTTTGCGAAACGAAAAGAGCGGCGCCGAACAGGGCCGCGAGCGCGATTATACGCATGATTGTGTTCCTCCCCTTCAGAGTTCGATCAGCGTAACGGCGCGGATGACGGGCGGCAACTGCCGGTGCGCGGGTTGTACGCGCCGCGTCCCGCCAGTGTTGTGAAAAACAATGCGCCGCGCGGGGGTTTCGGATAGTGTCGGCGCATGCTCGATCTCGATCGTATCACCGAAGTCGCCCAGGAGGTTGCCCGCGAGACGTTTGGGGCGAAATGGGTGAAGGATGTCAGCGCCAAACCCGTTTCCGAATGGACGGGGGAGGACGCGCTTGAGGTGCTGGTCGTGCTCGATCAATCCGCGGTGCGGCAGCCAAAAATCGGGGAAAAGGCCATGGCGATGCTGAACGGTCTGGGCGACAGGCTTTACCATATGGGCGAGGACCGTTTCGCTCATGTCCGGTACGCGACCCCGGAAGAACTGGACGCGCATGACGATCCTGAACCCTGAGCACCTGCTGGATCAGGCAGAAGCATTACTGACCCAGACGCGCGGCGGACCACATCGTCAGGTCGATCTTCGAAGAGCGATTTCAGCCGCGTACTATGGCGTGTTTCATACCATCACGACCGCCATCGCCGATCGGATCGTGGGTCGCGGCAAGCGGTCAACACCGCGATACACTTTGGTTTATCGCGCCCTCGATCACCGGACCTTGAGTAATTTCTGTCTGATGGCGTCGCGCCCATCCTTGCCACCCAAATATCAGGGGCACGGTCCGGCGGGCGGTTTTGGCCACGAGATCCAGGTATTTTCTCGTGCCGTGCATGATTTGCAGCAGCAGCGCCATGCCGCCGATTATGATCCTGGCCTGTATCTTGAGGTTTCGGAAGCCAGCATCTGGATCGACCTCGCCCGCACCGCCATCCGCCAGTGGGCCGCCGCCGCGGAGGAGGAGCGGGAGGCGTTTCTCCTCCTGCTGCTGTTTCCCCCGCGCTGAGCGCCCGGCTCTATGCCGCTTCCCCGAACACGCGGGCGAAAATCCGGTCCACGGATTTCGTGTGCAGTCCCGGATCGAACGCCGCGTCCAGCGCCGCCGCGGAAACACAGCCCGTGACATCCGGATCGGCGGCGAGGTTCTCGCGGAAACTCCGCCCCTGTGGCGTGCCAAGCTTCGTCCATGTCTCCATCGCGCACCGTTGCGTGATCGTGTAGGCGTCCTCGCGCGAAATCCCCGAACGCGCCAGCACCAACAGTACTTCCCCGGAATAAACCACGCCGCCGAGGCTGTCGAGATTGGCGCGCATCCGTTCCGGATACACAAGCAGCCGGTCCATCATCCCCGCGAGACGCATCAGCGCGAAATCCAGCGTCACGGTGGCGTCAGGGCCGATCGCGCGCTCCACGCTCGAATGGCTGATGTCGCGTTCATGCCACAGCGTCACGTTCTCCAGCGCCGGGATGACGGCGGCGCGGACAATGCGCGCGAGGCCGGTCAGGTTCTCGCTCAGCACCGGATTGCGCTTGTGCGGCATCGCCGAGGAACCCTTCTGGCCGGGATGGAAGAACTCCTCAGCCTCGCGCACCTCGCTGCGTTGCAGGTGGCGGATTTCAGTCGCCAGCCGTTCGATGCCGCTGGCGATGACGCCCAGAGTGGCGAAGAACGCGGCGTGGCGGTCGCGCGGAATGACCTGGGTGGAGATCGGCTCAGGCTTCAGGCCGAGACTGGCGGCGACGTATTCCTCGACCGAGGGATCGAGATGCGCGAAGGTGCCGACCGCGCCGCTGACCGCCGCCACGGCGATTTCCGCCCGCGCCGCCAGCAGACGCACGCGGTTGCGATCGAACTCCGCGTAATGACCGGCGAGTTTCAGGCCGAATGTGGTGGGCTCGGCGTGGATGGCGTGGCTGCGGCCGATGGTGAGCGTGTATTTGTGCGCGAACGCCTGCTTCTTCAGCGCCGCCAGCACGGCGTCGATGTCTTGCAGTAACAGATCGGCGGCCTGCGTCAGTTGCACCGACAGGCAGGTGTCCAGCACGTCGGAACTGGTCATGCCCAGATGCACGAAGCGGCTGTCCGGGCCAATGCCCTCGGCGAGCCAGGTCAGGAAGGCGATGACATCGTGGCGGGTCTCGCGCTCGATCGCGTCGATCCGCTCGATGTCGGCGGGACCGATGGCGGCGAGTTTCGGGGCACCTTTCTCACGAATGTTCCGCGCGGCGCTCTCGGGAATGGCGCCAGTGCGGGCCATGCCCTCGGCGGCGAGCGCCTCGATTTCGAACCAGATGCGATAGCGGTTCTCGGGAGCCCAGATGCCGGCCATTTCCGGACGGCTGTAACGGGGGATCATGGGACCTCGGCGGGATCGGGGTTGCGTGGGCTCCATGTGAGCCAACATGGCGGCGAGATCAACGCCGGGATGCGCCCTCCGTGATGAGGCGGACCGGCAACGGGGCGGGCCTGCTACCGGATCACCTCCACCGTCACCCCCAACGCGCTGGCGGCCTTCAGCCATGACCGGTCCGCCGTCAGCGCGGGCAATCCGGTGCGCCGTGCCAGCGCCAGACAGATCCGGTCCCCCAGGGACAATCCGAATGGCTTCGTGATCGCGGCCATCAACGCCGCCTGTAACGCGAGTTCTTCATCCACCGGCACGAACACCACGGGCAACACATCGCGCAACCGTTCCGCCTGGGTGACGGCGCCACGCAGAACATATTTGGTCACGACCTTGGCGAAATTGACCGTGCTCATGCGCGGTTCAGCCAGCAGCGCCTCCATGACACGATCCTTTCCGGGCTCGCGCAAAAGAAAAGCGAGAACGGCCGAGGCATCGAGGATCAAGAACCCTGACCTTCGTCCCGCGCGGCTTCACTCCGGCGTTCCGCCAGGAAGCCGTCCACGGTTTCTCCTGATCCGGCGAAGACCTGATCCGCGTCGCATTGCAGACTGGCCAGCACGTCCCGCACCGCGCGCATGCGGATTTCGCCGTCCACGACCGTCATCACGACCGGACCGCCGCGTTCAAGACCAGCCTGACGGCGTATATGCACGGGAATGTTGATTTTACCCATGTCCGAGATTTTGGTGATGACCGCCATTTGGTCCTCCATCCGCGATTCAGGCTCAATACCATTTCAGGTCCGTCAGAGACAAACTGAACCTGATCATGTTTGGACTTTTTACCTTTTGCTTCTCGTTTCCCGCCGCATCCCCGCGCCGTGCCATCCGGTTCCCGGAACGGCCCTGCCCCATTCCGCGCCAGTGCTGCTTCCCGCATCACCCCCTTGCCACCGGCGCCCGCCCGGTGCATTGCTCGCCCCAACATCGAACCGGGCAACCCATTCGGCGTCCCCTTACCATGCCCAGGGTTTTAGATGCGTGAAGGTAGGAATGGATGCGCCTCGCGGTGCTGAAGGAACGGCGTGTGTCCGAAACCCGGGTCGCCGCGACACCGGAAACCGTCAAACGTCTGATTGGCCTGGGGCTGACCGTCGCGGTGGAAACTGGCGCGGGCATTTCCGCCGCCATCCCTGACGCCGATTTCGCCGCTGCCGGGGCGGAGATCGCGGCGACGCCCGCCGCCGCCCTCACCGGGGCGGGGATCGTGTTCGCGGTGCAAACCCCGCTGCCAGGGGAACGGGCGCTGATGGCGCGCGGCACGCTGCTGATCTGCATCGCCAACGCCTTCGCCGATCCGGACATGGTGCCGGCGCTCGCCGCCGCCGGGATCGACACCGCCGCCATGGAATTACTGCCGCGCATCACCCGCGCGCAGTCGATGGATGTGCTGTCCAGCCAGGCCAATCTGGCGGGGTACCGCGCGGTGATCGAGGGCGCGTATGCCTTCCAGCGCGGCTTTCCCATGATGATGACGGCGGCGGGCACCGTGCCTCCGGCCCGCGTGTTCATCATCGGCGCCGGAGTCGCCGGATTGCAGGCCATCGCCACCGCCCGCCGTCTGGGCGCCATCGTCTCGGCCACCGACGTGCGGCCCGCGGCGAAGGAAGAAATCAAATCCCTCGGCGCCAGCTTCGTCGGTGTCGAGGACGCGGAAACCGCCGGGCAGACCGGCGCCTACGCCCGCGACATGAGCGAGGCGTTCCGCCGCAAACAGGCCGAGCTGATGGCCACCACCGTCGCGAAGAACGACATGGTGATCTGCACCGCCCTGGTGATGGGCCGCCGCGCGCCCGTGATCGTCACCAGCGCCATGGTGGCTTCCATGAAGCCCGGCAGCGTGATCGTCGATCTCGCCTCCGACGCCGGTGGCAATTGCGAGGCGACACGACCCGGTGAGCGCGTCGATGTGAACGGCGTCGCCGTCCTGGGGTATCATAACTGGCCCGGCAGGATTCCGATGGCGGCGTCCGCGCTGTACGCGAAGAACCTCCTGACATTCCTGACCAATTTCTGGGACAAGGCGGCGCAAGCCCCCAAACTCCCGGAATCCGACGACATCGTCAAAGGCGTCATGCTCACCCACGGGGGCGCGGTCATTCACCCCAGTTTCCTGCCCGCCAAGGCCGCCTGAGCCACCGGAGACCCGATCCCTCATGAACCCGACCCAGATCGCGGACGAGGCGAGGAAACTCGCCGACCATGCGATGACGCTCGCCAGCCACGCGCAGTCCCTCACGCTTCAGGCTGCCGCCACCGCCGCGCCGGAGGTGAACCCGTTCATCTTCCTGCTGGCCATTTTCCTGATGGCCTGCTTCGTCGGCTATTACGTGGTGTGGAACGTCACCCCGGCGTTGCATTCGCCGCTGATGGCGGTGACCAACGCGATCTCCTCGGTGATCATCGTCGGCGCCATGCTGGCGGCGGGTCTTGGCACCTCCGGCTGGTCGAAATTCTTCGGGTTTCTGGGCGTGGTCCTGGCCTCGGTGAACATCTTCGGCGGCTTTCTGGTGACACAGCGCATGCTGTCCATGTTCAAACGGAAACAATAGGCAGCGCCGATGTCCGCCAGTCTCACCTCGCTCGCCTATCTCGTTGCCTCCGTCCTGTTCATCCTGGCGTTGCGCGGCCTGTCGTCCCCGGTCACGTCACGGATGGGCAACCGCTACGGCATGACCGGCATGGGGCTGGCGATCGCCGCCACCCTGATCCAGCACGGCATGCACTGGGGCGGCTTCGGCCTCATCGCCCTGGGCATCGCCATCGGCGGCACCTTCGGCACGGTGCTGGCGTTGCGCATCCAGATGACCGCCCTGCCCCAGCTTATCGCGGCGTTCCACTCCCTGGTTGGCCTCGCGGCGGTGTGCGTCGCCGCGGCGGCGCTGTATGCCCCTGAAGCGTTCGCGATCGGCGTCCGCCACGCCATCTACCGCCAGAGCCTGACCGAGATGTCGCTTGGCCTCGCCATCGGCGCGATCACCTTCTCCGGCTCGCTGATCGCCTTCGCCAAGTTGCAGGCGCTGATGAAAGGTGCCCCAATCACCTTCAAGGGTCAGCATACCCTCAACCTCGGTCTGGGCTTGCTGCTGTTGCTGCTGATCGTGCTGTTCGTATTCAGCGGCGGGCATCAGGGGTTGTTCTGGCTGGTCGCCATCCTGGCGCTGGTGCTCGGCTTCCTGATCATCATCCCGATCGGCGGCGCCGACATGCCCGTCGTCGTCTCCATGCTCAACAGCTATTCCGGATGGGCCGCCGCTGGGATCGGCTTCACCATCCACAACCTGGCGCTGATCATCGTGGGCTCGCTGGTCGGGGCCTCGGGCGCGATCCTGTCCTATATCATGTGCAAGGGCATGAACCGCTCCATCATCAACGTGCTTCTGGGCGGCTTCGGCACCGAGAGCGGCTCGGCCCCCACGGGCGGCGTGACGGGCGACCGGACGGTGAAAAGCGGCAACGCCGAAGACGCGGCGTTCATCATGAAGAATGCCTCCAAGGTCATCATCGTCCCCGGCTATGGCATGGCGGTGGCGCAGGCGCAGCACGCGCTGCGCGAGATGGCCGACACGCTGAAAAAGGAAGGGGTGACGGTGAAATACGCCATCCACCCCGTCGCCGGCCGGATGCCTGGCCACATGAACGTGCTGCTGGCCGAGGCCAACGTCCCCTATGACGAAGTGTTTGAGCTGGAAGAAATCAACAACGAGTTCGCCACCGCCGATGTGGTGTACGTGATCGGCGCCAACGACGTGACCAACCCGGCGGCGAAGACCGACCCGTCCTCGGCGATTTATGGGATGCCGATCCTGGACGTGGAGAAGGCGGCGACGGTGCTGTTCGTCAAACGCTCCATGGCGTCGGGCTACGCGGGCGTGGACAACGAGCTGTTCTTCCGCCCCAACACGATGATGCTGTTCGGTGACGCCAAGAAGATGACCGAGGAAATTGTGCAGGCCCTGGGGCACTGAGGGGCGCATGGCCGTTCCCGCGCCGGGCGCGATCGGTTCCGGCCAGTGAACGACACCGCGATCCTGGGCGTCATCTTCCTCGCCGCGGTGCTGCACCTGGCCGCCCTCGTCTGGGCCTTTCGGTCGCGGACGAGCGGGAGCCTGGCAATCGTCAATATCCTGGCCTCCGTCCCCATCCTCGCCTACCAGGCCACGCGCCTGCGCTACACTCTCGCCCCGCCGCCGGACGAGCAGATCATCGCGCTGATCGTCTTCGAACTGCTGGTACTGGGCGCGGCCCTGGGAGCGCTGCGCGGCGGCCAAGCCTTGCGCATCGCGTCCGGCGTGGCCTTCGGGCTGCATGTCTGCGCCCTCGTCGCGATCATCGTTTTCGTCCTGACCTTCCGCATGACAAGGCTCATATAGAGCCGCGGGGATGAGGCATCGATCGCGGGGTCGGCAGTAGGCCGATTCGAGGTTCCAAACCGGCAACAACGCCCGTGCCGGGAACCCTTGGCGTGACTGATCTTCGTGGGCGCCTCGCTGGCGACGGTGCCGCGCCGGGCGTTGATGCTCGGATCCTGGGAGTTCGACATCAGATCGAAATCCAGCCAGCCCATCTCGCCATTGCGATTCCGGACGTCGGCGGCGTTCCAGGCCCGCGGCAGCGCCTTCGAGAATGTGCGGGCGCGCACCGCGGGTTTCAGCAGCATCGCGTCCTACTGCCCCTTCTTCCGGACGGAGAGTCTGTACAGTTCCTCGACGATTTCCCTTGGCGCCTCACCAGCCCAGGCGGGAAAGACAAGAAGGATAAGGCCGGAAGCGGTCAGGAGGTTTCTGCGATTCATGGCCTTTCCCCGTTATTCACGGAAAGGGATAACGTATCGATTGGCTTCAGGAAACACCGCTTTCATCACAGGTCTGTTACGTGACACGGTGGCCGGTGCGCCTTCTGAGCCGTCCGTGCCCATCGCCAGGACCGCCCCATCGCGGAGAAAACGGAGGGACGGAGAACACCGAGGTTTGGCCACCTCCGCGGCGCCGGTATGCCCTCCGCGACCTTCCACCCTCCGCGACCTCCGGGGTAAGGCGGGCGGCGAAACCGGGAAATCGTTGGGTCATGTGACACGTCCGGCCAGATGCGTACCCGCCGCCTCAGAGAGGATCGTCTCTCGTCCCGCCCTCCCCTCCCGCCTCATCCAGCGCCCGCAGCAACAGCCCGACGCGGTTCACCGACGACAGGCATTCCGCCACGGCGCCGTAATTCTCCACCAGCCAGTTGAGCGCGGCCTGCACTGTCACGAAGGCGGCCACCGCCTGCGCCGCCTCGCCAAGCGACAGGGAACCATCGAGGTAGCGGGGCGCGCACAGCATCCATCCCACGACCGGCGCCAGCAGGCTGTTGCCATGCACGACGACGGTGATGCGCATGAACTCGCGGCACAGGGCAAGCCAGCGGTCGATCACGGCGGCGAACGCTTCGCTGACCAGACGATGCGGGGCAAGCGGGCCGCTGTCCGGTTCCCCGGTCTCGCTCAAGCGGGAGGCGATCGTGCGGAATTGCGCCTCGGCCGCGTTCTTGACCGCCATGGCCGGGACCATGGGGCGGCCGATGACGGTCATGGCCAGGGTCAGTGTCCCCGCATACAGCAGAACGGCGATCACCAGGTATTTCGGCACGGTCAGCACGTGACCAGCCACCACCATGGCGAGATCCCCGCCGACGGTCCAGAGAATGCCGATGAAGATCACCACGTTGAGCAGCGATGAGAACAGGCCGATCGCCATGCTGACCGGCGCGTCGGTCGCCACGCGCGCGTCCTCGGCGATGCGGAATGCCGGATTGCGGTCCTCGCCCAGGGGAAAGCGGAGGGGAGGCTGGCCCTCGCGCGCGAGCCAGCGGTCGATCAGGTGCCGGGTCAGCCACGCGCGCCATTGGCGCTGCATCGTCATGCGCGCCCAGACCGCCAGGATCGCCAGCAGGATGCTGACGCTGACGAACACCAGGAACAGCAGGGCCTGTGCCCGCAGCGCGGCGCCGTCGCGATGTCCGAACGCGTCGAAGAAGTCGCGGCTCCAGTAGTTCAGGCGGAATTGCAGGGCGAGTTGTGAGAGGGTGCAGCCGATCAGGACCGCGGTGAGGCACCAGGCCATGGGTGCGCCGGGCGTGCGCCAGAAGCGTGAGGCGGTTTTCCAGAAGCGCGCGGCCAGGGAACTGGGCATGAGTGGTGACTTGTGGTGGGAGAAAAGCGTGGGGCTCCGCCCCATGCCCCGCCAAGGGCTCGCCCTTGGAACCATTCCGTTGGAGTGGGTCCAGGCGCCAGGCCGTCATGCGAAGCGTGCCAGCATGACGCGGGGCACGGGGCAGAACCCCGGCCTTTCTTGGTGAACAGAACCGGCGCCCAGGGACGCCGGTTCTCCGCATCAGGCGCGCATCACTCCGCCGCCTTCACCTGCGTGATCCGCGGCTGCGGCACCCCCCCACCGAGATGCTGCTGGTCGCGCCCGGCGGCGATGGCGCGCAGACGGTTCATCACCGCCCCCGTGCCCGCCGGGATCAGACGGCCGACGATCACGTTCTCCTTCAATCCCATCAGGCTATCGACCTTGCCCGCCGTCGAGGCCTCGGTCAGCACCCGCGTCGTCTCCTGGAAGGAAGCGGCGCTGATGAAACTGTTGGTCTGCAACGAGGCCTTGGTGATGCCCTGCAACACCGGCATCGCCACCGCCGGGCGGTCATCCTTCAGCAAACGGCTGTTGACCTGATCGAACTCGGTGCGATCGATCTGCTCCCCGGACAGGAAAGTGGTGTCGCCCGGATCGGTGATCTCGACCTTTTGCAGCATCTGACGAACGATCACCTCAATGTGCTTGTCGTTGATCTTCACGCCCTGCAAACGGTACACGTCCTGGATTTCGTTGACCAGATAATCGGACAACGCCTCCACGCCCAACACCTTCAGAATGTCGTGCGGCACCCGCGGCCCATCGACCAGCGGGTCGCCGCGGCGGACGAAATCGCCTTCCTGCACCGAGACGTGCTTGCCTTTCGGGATCAGGTACTCGGTTTCCTCGGTGGTCTCGTCGTTCTTCACGATGATGCGGCGCTTGGCCTTGTAGTCCTTGCCAAATTCCACCCGCCCGTCGCACTCGGCGATGACAGCGTGGTCCTTGGGACGCCGCGCCTCGAACAACTCGGCCACGCGCGGCAAACCGCCGGTGATGTCGCGGGTCTTGCTGCCCTCGCGCGGAATACGCGCCAGCACGTCGCCCGCCGCCACCTGCGCGCCATTATCGACGGACAGGATCGAGTCCGGCGACAGGAAGTACCGCGCATCGGTGCCGTTCTCCAGCCGCGCGACCTCACCCTTATCGTCCTTAAGCTGCAACCTGGGCCGCAGATCGGCGGCCTTGGCGCCGGATTTGTAATCGACCACGACCCTGGAGGTCAGGCCGGTCACTTCATCCATACGTTCCACCAGCGTCACACCCTCGATCAGATCGAGGTATTCCAGCTTCCCGGCCCGTTCGGTGATGATCGGCAAGGTGTAGGGATCCCATTCGGCCAGTTTCTGGCCGCGCGTGACCGTCGCACCCTCATCGAGCAGCAGCCTGGCGCCATACGGCACCCGGAACCGCGCGCGCTCGCGGCCCTTGTCATCGACCAGAACGATTTCGCAGTTCCGGCTCATGACCACCGGGACGCCCTGGCTGTTCAGAACGACGTTGCGGTTGCGGATCGTCGTCGTGCCGTCATGGCTGGCCTCGACGCTGGACTGTTCCGCGCCACGCTGCGCGGCGCCGCCGATGTGGAAAGTACGCATCGTCAACTGCGTGCCCGGCTCGCCGATCGACTGCGCGGCGATGACACCCACCGCCTCGCCGATGTTGACCGTGGTGCCGCGCGCCAGATCGCGGCCATAGCAATGACCGCAGACGCCCACTTCCGACTCGCAGGTCAGCACCGAGCGGATGCGGAACGACTCGACGCCGGAACGCTCGATCAGATCGGCCTCATCCTCCTGGATCAGCGTGTTCTCCGGCACCAGCACGGCGCCGCCGGTGGGATCGATCACATCCTCCGCCGTGGTGCGGCCAAGGGTCCGTTCCGACAGAGACGATACGACCTCGCCGCCATCCATCACGGCGCGCACGGTCAGGCCGCGGGTGGTGCCACAATCTTCCTCGGTGATGATGCAATCCTGCGCCACGTCCACCAGACGCCGCGTCAGATAGCCCGAGTTCGCGGTCTTCAACGCCGTGTCCGCGAGGCCCTTGCGGGCGCCGTGGGTGGAGTTGAAGTATTCCAGCACCGACAGGCCTTCCTTGAAGTTGGCGATGATCGGCTGCTCGATGATCTCGCCCGAGGGTTTCGCCATCAGGCCGCGCATCCCCGCCAACTGGCGCATCTGCGCCGGCGACCCGCGCGCCCCGGAATTGGACATCATCCAGACCGAGTTGGTCGGCACGCCGATTTCCTGCTTGCTGATCTCCTTCATCATCGCGCCCGCGACCTCATCGGTGCAGCGCGACCAGGCATCGACGACCTTGTTATAGCGCTCGCCGGCGGTGATCAGACCGTCCTGATACTGCTGCTCGAACTCCTTCACCTCGCCCTGGGTGCGGTGGATCAGTTCGGTCTTCTCCACCGGAATGATCAGATCGTCCTTGCCGAAGGAAATCCCCGCCTTCGCCGCCTGCGCGAAGCCGAGACCCATCATCCGGTCGGCGAAAATCACGCATTCCTTCTGACCGCAATGGCGGTACACCATGTCGATCACGTCGGAGACGCTTTTCTTCGTCAGTTGCTTGTTGATCAGATCGAACGGCACGTTGGGATGTTTGGGCAGGATCTGCGCGATCATCATCCGGCCCGCCGTGGTGACGACGACCTTGCGGACGACGTTGCCGCCGGCGTCGATCGTCTCCATCCGCGCGCGGATCTTGTCATGCAGATTGATCGCCCGCGCGAACAAGGCGTGCTCGATATCGGCGATGGTGCCGAACGCGGGCGCGTCGTTGTCCGGCGTGTCGCGATACATCGGCGTTTCGATCGACAGATAATAGAGACCCAGAACGATGTCCTGACTCGGCACGATGATCGGCTTGCCGTTCGCGGGACTGAGGATGTTGTTGGTGGACATCATCAGCACGCGGGCTTCCAACTGCGCTTCCAGCGACAGCGGCACATGCACCGCCATCTGGTCGCC
>JAYVCG010000040.1:0-7790 GCA_043750075.1 Acetobacteraceae bacterium
GTCGGAAATCCGCTGATATTTGAGTGTAATCAGGGAGTTTTCTGACATGAAGGCCTGAATTTCTCTTTATTTTCAATGCGATGATCCTGGACAGACACTTACAGATTTGGCCCTCTCAGCATGTTGATGACGATCAATGGAGCATTCATGAAGCCGGGGGGCGGATTGTCTCTCGCAGAACTGATGGAAGTATCATTGTTGAGAACAATGCGGCCTGACGTTACCGGAGCCGCCGGCGATCTCCCATGAAATTCTGTTCAACGCGGGCGTGATGCGATATCCTGGCCTCATGATGAACCCCGCACCCCTCACTGCACACGATGAGACCGCGGCCACCCGGCGGCGTATCGCCTGGGAAGCCGGGAGGATCGCCGAGGCCCGCGCATCGGCGGCCTCTGGGCGTGTCGTTTCCTCGGAAGAGGTCGATGCCTGGATCGACAGCCTCGACACGGATCATGAGCTTCCCGCGCCCCGTTCTGGCCGGTGAGACACTGAGTCGGCTGGATCGTGTCGAGAAAGCTCAACTACACGGAAGAGGCGATCGAAGATCTCCAGGCGGTTCGCCGTTGGTTAACCCAGTCAGGCTCCGGGCCGCGGGCGCGGCGCCGTTTGACAGCGATCCGGGCAGCGATCAATCGCCTGCGCGCGGTGCCCTGTCTTTATCCGGTTGGCCAGCACCAGGTGTACGGGAACTGCCCTGTGACGGCGGCTACCGTGCGTTGTACGAGGTTATTCCCGATACCGGCCGTGAGGAGACCGCTGGCGATGTGCTGGTGTTGAGGGTGTTCGGTCCTGGCCAGGATCGCGGCATGCTCTGACCGGCGGGCCAACTCTGTTTGACCGCCGATCCTGTTTGTCCGTGACATGCGCGGGGACGGAATGTGTGCTCAGGGGAAATCGCCGCCGGACCATGCCGCCTTCCCCCGCATTGGAGCCCGCCGCCGCGGCATGATAAGAGGCGCCCAGGTAAGGAGGACAGGACGATGGCGTCTCTCGATTGGTCGCGCTGCCCCGCCGTGGAGAGTGTTCCTGGCAAGGCTGGTGGCGCGTGGGTGTTTCGCGGCACCCGTCTGCCGGCCGCCACGGTCATCGAGAACCTTGAGGATCTCAGCGTCGAGGAAGTGATGGAGCAATTCGGTGCGACACGGGAGCAGATCGTGGCGGTGCTGGATTTCGTCGCCCGGAGTCTTTCGTCGCCCGGAGTCTGAGGGAGCCAGAACCCGCGGATGCTGATTCTGTTTGACCATGGAACGCCGGTGGGTCTGGCGCGTGCCTTGCCGGAACATGCGGTTTTCACCGCTCAGGAGAGAGGGTTGGGAGAGGTTGAACAATGGTGCCCTGTTGAGTGTGGCGGAGGCGGCGGGGTTTGACCCTGTTGGTCACGACCGACCGGCGTATCCGGTATCAACAAAATCTCGCCGGGCGGAAGATCGCGATCCTCGTCCTGACCGGCAGCACCAAATGGTCGAGGATACGAGAGCATTTCGAACGGATCGTGGCCGCTGTGCGCGGTGTCGCGCCGGGAAGCTACACCGAGGTTGGCATTCCCTTCCGGTGAAGGCCTTGATGAATGACCCTTAACCCCGCTTCCATCCCCCCGGATGGCCGCCATCGTTATGCCATACGGGTTTACTATGAGGACACCGACGCCGGGGGAATCGTCTATCACGCCAATTACCTGCGCTATGCCGAGCGCGCCCGCACCGAGGCTTTGCGCGATCTGGGCGTGCCGCACGCGGCGCTGGTGGAGCGGTTTGGACTGATGTTCGTGGTGCGCGGGCTGGAAGTGGATTACCGGCGCGGCGCCCGGCTGGATGAGGCGCTGGTGGTGGAGACGGAGGTGCTCGATGTGGGGGGCGCCACGGTGCGGCTGCGGCAGACCGTCCGGGGGGAGGGGGGTGTGTATGTGGTGCTGGTGGTGCGGCTGGCGGCCGTGGCGGGAGGCAAACCGGGCCGCATTCCGCCGTTGTGGCGGGAGCGGCTGAGGACCATGCGAGACGGGAAGTAAGACGGGGGCTCTGCCCCTCGGCCCTTGGTGGAGGTCCAGGAGGCAAAGCCTCCTGGTGGGTTTCAGGGCAAGGCCCTGACCTTGACGATCACCCCGCACTCCGGGGCCTGAAACAACGAAGGGAACAGTAACGGTGAACGGAGCGGTGGACGCGGCCAGCCTGGCCGCGGCGGGGGTAGATTTCTCACTCTGGGGCCTGTTCGTACAGGCCAATCTCGTCGTGAAACTGGTGATGTTCGGCCTGCTGGGGGCCAGCGTCTGGGTCTGGGCCGTGGTGTTCGAGAAAATCGTCACCCTGCGCAAGGCCAACCGCGCCGCGGCCTCGTTCGAGGACCGGTTCTGGTCGGGCGGCAGCCTCGATGAACTGTTCGACAAGGAGGGCGACAGCCCCACCCACCCGATGGCCTCGGTCTTCGCCGCGGCGATGAACGAATGGCGCCGCTCGAAGAAAGCCGCCGGCGCCGACATCGCCCGCGGCGCCGTGAATGAACGCATCGACCGCGCCATCACCGTCACCGTGACGCGGGAGATGGAGCGGATGGAACGCTGGATGGTGTTCCTCGCCTCGGTCGGTGCGACGGCGCCCTTCATCGGCCTGTTCGGCACCGTCTGGGGCATCATGCACAGTTTCGCCAGCATCGCGCAGATGCACAACACCAACCTCGCCGTGGTGGCGCCCGGCATCGCCGAGGCGTTGTTGGCCACCGCCATCGGCCTCGTCGCGGCGATCCCCGCCGTGCTCGCCTACAACAAACTCAGCACCGATCTGTCGCGCTTCGCCGCCCGGCTGGAGGGGTTCGGCAGCGAGTTCAGCGCCATTCTCTCCCGCCAGAGCGAGGCCGGGGTGGGGGACTGATCCATGGCGCTCTCCCTGAATCGCACCCATGGCGCGCGTGGCCGCTATCGCCCGCTGGCGGAGATCAACGTGACACCGCTGGTCGATGTCATGCTGGTGCTGCTGATCATCTTCATGGTCACGGCGCCGTTGATGACCTCCGGCGTGTCGGTCGATCTGCCCAAGACCAACGCCCAGCCGATCAGCAATGACAGTGAGCCGCTGACGGTGTCGGTCAGGGCGAACGGGGATGTGTTCTTGCAGGACCAACAGGTGCCACTGCCGGAGGTGGTGGAGAAGCTGAAGGCCATCGCCCGCGACAATCCCGACCGCCGCATCTTCGTGCGCGGCGACAAGGAACTGCCCTATGGCCGCATCATGGAAGTGATGGGCACCATCACCCTGGGCGGCTTCACCCGTGTCGCCCTGCTCGCCGAGCAAACCGGTCCGGTCCGCCCGCCCGCCGCGCGGCCCGCGCGGCCGAACCCCGGCTGACCCGTTCGCATGTTGCAACGCTCTCCCCCGCTTCTGATGGCGCCGGTGCGGCGGCTGATGTCGCTCAGTCCGCGTCTGCGGGCGGGGGGGCTGGTCTCCCTGCTGGGGCATCTGATCGTCGTGCTGGCGCTGCTGATCACGGTGCCATCGACCAAAAAAGATGAGGAGAAAGAGCCAACCGCCACGATCGAGATGATCTTCGACGGACGGGCGAAAACCACCATCAAGGCACCCAATCCGGCGCCTGTCCCCGCGCCGGCGCGCACGCTCACGCCGCCCGCGCCGCCAGTGACGGAAGCGCCAAAGCCTGAGCCGATCGAGGCGCCGCCGCCTCCCCCTCCACCGCCGCCGCCGCCCGAGCCGCCGCGGCTGAGCCGGCCGATGCCGGTGCCGCCCTCCGACACGCCGCCGCCGCCGCCCAGTGAACGGCCCGCGCCGATCGTGCCGCCGCCGCCCGCCCCGCCCGCGCCGCCGCGTGAGGCGCCGCCACAACTGATCAGCCCGCCGCCCGCGCCGCCGCCGCTGGAAAAGCCGCCGCCGATGAAGCCGAGCCAGACCGCGCAGCCCAACGTGACGCGCAACATGACCCCGGACAGCGCGGCGCTGGAGGCGACGCTGCTGCGCCTGCGCCAGATGCAACACCAGCCCGAACCGCCCAGGGCGCGTCCCAACCCGCGTGAGGGCGGTGTGCCCGACAGCGGCGGCAGTCCCGTCAGCAACGACACCGACGCCCTGAGCGCGGCACAGCGCGGCGCCATCGGCGCGCATGTGCGGGAATGCTGGACCAAGGATTCCGGCGCGCTGGAACTGGAGAAACTCAGCGTGGTGCTGAACATCGTCACCGACGCCACCGGCACCGTCCGCGTCGCGGGCGTGGCGGAGGAGGATCGCGGCAAACTGTCCGATCCGGGCTTCCGCGCCTTCGCCGAGCGCGCGGTCCGCGCCGTCAAGGACGTGCGCTGCGCGACCTTGCCGCTGCCCCCCCACATGCTGGGCCGTAACACCAACCTGACCTTCCGGTTTCGTCCGTGAGGTTCCGCCATGGGTGATGAATGATGATCGTACTTCCTTCCCCGCTGACACGCCGGCGTGATTTCCTGTGGAACACGCTTGGCGCCGCGGCCCTGCTCACCGCGTCCTCGCCCGTGCTGGCGCAGGAGAGCGATGCCTCCGGACGTTCGGCGGTGATCGATGTCGCCAACGCGCGCAACGCGCCCATTCCGATCGCCATCACCGACATGGGCGGCGGAGCACTGGGCGCCAGCCTGTCCGCCATCGTCACCAGCGATCTGGCGCGCAGCGGGTTGTTCCGTCCGCTCGAACGCTCGGCGTTCATCGAGGGCGGGCCGTCGGATGGCGCGACACCCAATTTCGACAACTGGAAACCGACGGGCGCGCAGGCGCTGGTGACGGGCCAGGCGTTCGATGACGGTTCGCAGGTGCGGGTGGAGTTCCGCCTGTGGGACGTGCTGCCGGGCACGCAAATCCAGGGCACCGCGTTCACCGCGCCGCGCGCCACCTGGCGGCGGGTGGGTCACATCATGGCGGACGCGATCTATTCCCGGCTGTTGGGAGAGAAGGGCTATTTCGACACGCGCGTCGTCTACATCTCCTCGGTGGGGCCAAAGGACCGGCGCCAGCGGCGGCTGGCGGTGATGGACCAGGACAGCGAGAATCAGCGTTACCTGACCGATGGCGCGTGGCTGACGCTGACGCCGCGGTTCCATCCGAAACGCGATGACGTTGTCTACATGAGTTACGCCAACAACCAGCCGCGCGTGCGGGTGATGAACATCGGCACGGGCGCCGATCAGGTACTGGGCCGTTTCGATGGAATGACGTTCTCGCCGCGCTTCTCACCGGATGGCGGGACGGTGGTGATGGCGGCGTCGAACGGCGGCGGGTCGGACATCGTCGCGGTCAGCGGCGGATCGACGCGCAGGCTGACCAGTTCGGGCGCGATCGATGTCAGCCCGTGTTTCAGCCCCGATGGCACGCGGATCGTGTTCGCCTCCGATCGCGGCGGGGATCAGCAGATTTATCTCATGGGTTCCAGTGGCGGGGCGGCGAAACGCATCAGTTATGGCAGCGGCCGGTACGGCACGCCGGTCTGGTCGCCGCGCGGCGATCTGATCGCGTTCACGCGCTATGCCGGGGATACCTCGAACTTCGCCATCGGGGTGATGCGCCCGGATGGCTCGGGCGAGCGCATCCTGGCCGATGGCTGGCTGGTCGAGGGCCCCACCTTCGCCCCGAACGGCCGCGTGCTGATGTTCTGGCGGGAGACGCGCGGCGATTCCCGCGGCAACGGTTTCTCGGCGCGGCTGTATTCGATCGACGTGACCGGCTTCAACGAACGGTCCGTTCCAACGCCGACCGATGCCACCGACCCGGCGTGGTCGGGGCTGGTGGGGTAAGGCACGCGCAATAATCTGAGCCTGAAGGCAGTGTAAACGCAATGCTGTTGCGGGATTTTCCGGTAAGAGTGAAATTCTCGCGAAAAACCGCTTGTGCGGTCCCCGCCTGATATGGCAGAAATACTGTCCTATCCACCCGTCGAGGCACCCCATGTCAGAGATCGCCATCACCCGGAACCTTTCGCCGAAAACACCCCCCCCGGATGACTCGCTCACGTTCGGCACCGTCTTCACCGATCACATGTTCCTGATGAACTACACGGACGGGAAAGGCTGGCACGATCCCAGGATCGAGCCCTACGGCCCGTTCATGCTCGATCCCGCGTGCTGCGTGCTGCATTACGGACAGGGGATTTTCGACGGCCTGAAAGCCTTCCGCGGTCAGGACGGCCATATCCGCCTGTTCCGTCTGGGCGATCACGCGCGGCGGCTGAACCGCTCGGCGCATTATCTGTGCATCCCGGAACTCGATCCCGCGATGGTCGAGGAATCGATCCGCGCCCTGGTCGAAATCGACCAGCACTGGATACCGAAAAAACCCGGCACCTCGCTCTATATCCGCCCCACCGTGATCGCCACCGAAACCTTCCTCGGCGTGCATCCGTCGCACACGTATTTATATTATGTGATCGTCGGACCGGTCGGGGCTTATTACAAAGAGGGAATGAATCCCGTCCGCATCCTCGCCTCCGATCAGCACGTCCGCGCCGTCAAAGGCGGACTGGGCGCCGCGAAAACGATGGCGAACTACGCCTCCAGCTTGTATGGCGCTGAGGAAGCGCAAAAAGCCGGATATACGCAGGTGCTGTGGCTGGACGCCCTGGAACATAAATACCTCGACGAGGTCGGCACCATGAACATCATGGTGAAAATCGGCGATGAAATCGTCACCCCTCCCCTGGGCGGCGCGATTCTGGCCGGTGTGACACGCGATTCCGTGCTGACATTGTTGCGCGGCTGGGGGATGAGAGTCTCCGAACGCCCGGTGTCGATCGAGGAAGTACTGAACGCCGCCAAAGCCGGCCAGTTGGAAATGTGGGGCACGGGCACGGCCGCCGTCATCTCACCCGTGGGGGAACTGGGTTACAAAGGCGAACGGCACGTCATCAATGAGGGAAAGACCGGGACACTGACACAGAAACTGTACGACACCATCGTTGGCATCCAGTACGGCACGGCGCCCGATCCGCATGGCTGGACGCGACTGCTGGGGAACTGAGCACGAGACGATGCCGGTCTGAACCGGGCGTGTTCAGGCCGGTGCGCACGGTCCATTGTCCGTGTCCGCTCACCGCGCGCTGAATGCACCACAAAGGCACAAAGCGGGTTCCTGGCCTGGCCCGTGCCACTGACTGGCGGAAAGCACGAAATCTTTGTGTCTTTGTGGTGCATTCGTCTTGTTTCACGCGGCACGGCGTCAGATCAGGACGCGTGGACCGATGCGTTTCACAGCACTTCCATTACATCGGTGGCGTGGCACAATTCCTCGTCACCGGCATGACCCTTGCCCTCCGGCACGGTCAGCAGCCGCACTTTCACCCATTCGTCGTCGATCTTCTCGATGATTTCGGCGGTGATGCCGCCCAACAAGCTGAGTTTCGCGCCGACCGGCACGGCGGAATCTGGCTTTCATGCCCGACGAACAGCCAGACCCGGCTGAACAGTTTTTCCAGATCCTGTTCATGAAAATCCGGCGACACGAAAATCTCGCGGCTGATCGGACCGTTCTTTGTATCGATCAACTGGTCGATCGGCAATGTGGCCATGATCCGGTCCTCCGTATTCTTGTGGATGGGCTCCAGGTGCGCGGCACCCGCGGGAGGTCCAGGGACGCGGCGCCCTCCTGGTCTTGTCCCCCTTGGGTCTTCCTTGGGGCTTACCCAAGCACCGCCCTGGCCTGTAGCGCGATCCCGCCCCTGGACGACACCGCGTACAAAGGCGACGCCCAAAGACTACCGCTTCAAATCGGCACTCTCGGTGAAATCGTATAATTCCATTCCGGATGGAATGTGTCGCCTTTGATATTGAGGGTTGC
>JAYVCG010000041.1:0-3512 GCA_043750075.1 Acetobacteraceae bacterium
CCGAGAAACGCGGCGCGGTGCAGTGGATCACCATCAACCGTGAGGAACGCCGCAACGCCATGAACGACGCCGTGGTGTTTGGCATCATGGACGGGCTGACCGCCGCCAGTAACGATCCCGCCATGCGCGCCGTTGTGCTGACCGGCGCCGGAGACCGCGCCTTCTGCGCGGGCGCCGATCTGTCGGCGGGCTCAGGCTCGTTCAAATACGATTACTCCCAGGTCGGCATCCCGTTCGTGAAGATGATGAAACAGGCCCGCGACCTGACCCTGCCACTGATCGCCCGCGTCAACGGCCACGCCATGGCCGGCGGCATGGGCATGCTGGGCATGTGCGACATGGCCATCGCCGCGGACAATGCCCGTTTCGGCATGCCCGAGGTGAAAATCGGCGTCTTTCCCATGCAGATCATGGCGGTACTGCAACGGCTCATTCCGAACCGGAAACTGTACGAGATGGCCTTGACCGGCGAACCCATCACGGCGGCCGAGGCTTTGGAACTCGGGCTGGTGAACTACATCGTGCCGCCGGCGGAACTTGATGCCAAGGTGGACTGGCTGCTGAACCGCCTGCTGGACAAGAGCCCCACCTCGATCCGGCGCGGCAAATACGCCATGCGGCAGACGGAAAGCATGAGTTTCGACAACGCGGCGGTGTTCATGGAGGCACAGATCGGCACACTGGCGCTGACGGAAGACGCCGCCGAGGGCCGTCAGGCGTTCATTGAAAAACGCGCGCCCAATTGGCCGGGGAGGTAATTCTTGCCTCCCCCGGCGTTCATGCATGGGCGCCGGGACTGAAAGAAAACGCACCACAAAGGCACGAAGACACAAAGTTATCTTGTCTGGCCGCAATGGATTTCTTTGTGTCTTCGTGGTGTATTTTCTTCATCTTTCACATGGCACGGTGCCGGAACAGATCCCCCGGACAGGCGGGGAGATGACGGTGATGGGTCAACGACCAGGGCCTCCGGTCTCAGTTGACCTGCTTGTCCTTGCCTTCCCAGAACGGCTTCCGCAGTTCCGTCTTCAGGATTTTCCCGGCGCCCGACAGCGGCAACGGTTCCTCACGAATGTCAACCGTGCGCGGGCATTTGTAATTCGCGATCAACGCATGACTGTGCGCGATCAGTTCCTCGACCGTCGCGCTGATGCCGGGTTTGAGACGGACGATCGCATGCACGCGTTCGCCCCATTGGTCGTCGGGGACGCCGATCACGGCGCATTCGGCGACGGCGGGATGGCTGTAAAGGGCTTCCTCGGTTTCCGCCGAATAGACGTTCTCGCCGCCGCTGACGATCATGTCCTTCACGCGATCGACGACATAAATGAAACCGTCCTCATCCATGTGGCCGCCGTCGCCGGTGTGCAGCCAGCCATTGCGCAGCGCATGCGCGGTCATTTCGGGTTGTTTCCAATACCCCAGCATGACCATGGGGCCGCGGGCGCAGATTTCGCCAACCGTGCCGCGAGGGACTTCGTTGTCGTCGGCGTCATGGATGCGGACCTCGCAGTCCAGCACGCCGTGCCCCGCGGATTTGGAACGGCCCGCTAATGGTCCGTCGAACACGCAATACCGCGGATCGAGGGCGGTGATCACCGGCGCGGCTTCGGACTGGCCGTAGACATGCACCAGTTTCGTGCCCGGCATGATCTCGGCGGCGCGGCGCATCACCGCGTCGGGCATGGGCGAGGCGCCGAACAGCAGGCGTTCCACGCTTGACAGATCGTGTTTCAGCACATCCGGGTGGTTCACCATCATGTTGACCATGGTGGGCACGATCAGCAGATGCGTGATGCGGCACGTCTCCACCAGGCGCAGCGTCGCCGCCGGCTCGAAGCGCGGCAGGAAATAATGCATGCCGCCATTGCCAGTCACCAGGAACGTCATCGCGTTGTCGGCGAGGTGAAACATCGGCGCGATGTGGCCATAGCGCGTGGCGCCGTCGATCCGCGCCATGGGCTGAAAGTTCAGCGCGTTGGCCATGATGTTGGTGTGGCTGAGCATCACGCCCTTGGACCGTCCGGTGGTGCCCCCGGTATAGAAAATCCCCGCGAGGCCGTTGTCGCTCCCGATCGCCTCCATCATGGGTTGGGCGGCGGCGAGGAGTGCCTCGTAGTCCATCAGGCCGGGCGGGGTGGCGCCCGCGCCGATGTAGATGACCTGCCTGACTTCGGGGGTTTCGGGCAGCACCTTCGGCAGCACCGGGACGAAAGCCTCATCGGTCATCAACGCGGCGCAGCCGGAATCCACCAGCCAGAACACGATCTCGGGCGGAGCCAGCCGGGTGTTGACCGGCACGAACACGAAACCGCCGAGGGAAAGCCCGAACAAACACTCCAGATACCGGTCGGAGTTCAGGGACAGAATGCCGATCCGGTCGCCCGGTCTGAACCCCAGCCCGTGCATCCCGCTCGCGAGACGTCTGATCCGGCCGTCGAACTCCCGCCAGGTGTGGTGGCGCTCGTCACACACCGTCGCGATCCTGTCTGGTCCGGTTTGCACCGCGCGGCGCACGAATTGCGCGATCTGGGTCATGGCGATACCTCCCTGTTGGAGGGAAACAGACCACAACAGCGCCGGGGCTGGCAACGGCTTCCGTGGAGCAACTCTGGGCCATCGCCTGAAGGAAAGCCGTCAGGGCTTTGCCCTGAAACCCACCAGGAGGCGCTGCCTCCTGGACCTCCGCCAAAGGCTCGCCTTTGGAAACCATCCATTGGTTCTCCCTGGATGGGGTCCAGGGACCCGGTCCGTCATGCGGCGCATGCCCAGGTATGACGCGGGGCGCGGGGCAGCGCCCCGGCCTTGATCTTCCTTCAGGCAATGGCCCCGTGGAGCGAACGCGATGCCCGGATCATGCACATCAGATGGCGGTGAAGGCGGATGGTCAGGCGAAAGAAGGGTGCGTCCCACCGCGGGTGCCCGCGCGCTCCAGCGCCGCCACCGCCCCGTTCAGGTCCGCGTCTGACAAGGTCAGACCGAACGTACCGGCCAGAACTGGCTGATACGCCGCCGCGTCCTCCAGCATGTGCCGCTCCACCCGGCCGTCCCGCCGCCGCGCGCTCACCCGCCCGTTGAACAAGGTGTGCCGCGCGCCATCCGGACCGGGCCGGGCGACGATCAAATTGCCCACGAACGGGCTGGCGGGATGGGTGGCGGTGAACCAGTTGGCGACCTCGTAATCGATGTTCAGCCGCGGATGGAGGGAAACCCGGTAGATGTTTTCCCAGACCTCGCCGAATCGCGCCTGCAAGGTCAGTTCATCGCCCACCGGCAGGAAGCGCATGACCTCGTGCGGCGTCGCCTGCTCGACATGCGGGCGCAGCACGAGCGGCGCCGTGGGGGTGAGATTGCCGAACCCCACATCGGCGAGGAATGACCCCTCCGGCAGATCGACCCGCAGTATCATGTGACCGGCGGGCCGCTCGGCGTCCGCGCTCAGGCCGCGGATGACCCGGCCGATCAGGCTGGTCACGGTGAAACCCAGCCCCAGCAGACCGGCGCGGAGGATG
>JAYVCG010000042.1:0-3188 GCA_043750075.1 Acetobacteraceae bacterium
CCCCTTGGAGTGACCCATCCCCTTTCCCCCGTCATCCCCCGGCTCGACCGGGGGATCTCGCGCGGCACGGTGCTGGTACGGATCCCCCGGTCGAGCCGGAATGACGGGGGATGGGGCAATGGAAAGGGCCGTTGGTATAAGATTGTTTTTGCCTCAAAGCACGATGCAGCCGCCACTGCTTCCCTGACGTACAAGCCAGATCACGCCTGCCCCCTTCATTGAGAGAAGTAAGGCAAACGCCGTGGCCTTTGCGAAGTTCCCGGCAAGAGCGCGAAAAAGAGGCTGCGATTCATCAAAGGATCATTTTCATCCGGCCGCCTTGCCGCGTCTCGCACCAGGGCAATGCTTCAGGCGCCGCTCAACCGCTCCAGCACACGCGCACGCCCGATCAACGGCAGCAGGGACACGAGCGAGGGTCCTTGCTCCTCCCCCGTCAGCAGCAGGCGCAGAAGCATGGCATTGTCCAGGCTGGCATCCACCGGAATCGCATCCAGCCACGCCTTCCATGTCCCTCCCTCCCAAGGCTCCTCCGGCAGCACCCTCCTCCCCTCCTGGGCCAGCCGCGCCGCACCGGCCGGGACCGGGGGGAAGATCGTGCCGTTGACCACGTCCCACCAATGACGCGCCTCGGTCAGCAGATCGATGTGCCCGCGCACCGCCAGCCAGAACGGCTCGGTCGCTCCCGGCGGCAGACGGTCCGCGACAGAGGCGAAATCCCGCCGCGCCAGCAGCGCGCGATTGACCGCCGGCAAGGTTTCCGGCTCAGGAATGCTGAGCAGGTTACGGATGTTGAATCGCTCGCCGCAATCAAGCCAGGACGCCAGCGCCTCCGCCTCGATCCCGTCATTGCGCAAGCTCCGCACCGCGAGGCGCCCAGTGCCGCCCAGTACCGGCAGCCGGGCGAAGGTGAGCGCGGCGGGATCGTGACCCAGCGCCTGCGACAGGTCGATATGAATCCCGATCGTGCCCTCACCCTCATCGGCCTGGATGACGTGGGTGATGCCGTCCGCCGCATCGTCCACCACGGCGGTCAACGCCGCCGCCGCGACACCCTCCGCCGTGACCAGGACCGGATCGGACACCGCGGGGAGTTTCGCCTCCCCCCGCCCATTGATCGGGTCGATCCAGGTGACGATGCGCGGCGACAGCCGGAAACGCCAGTACGGACGCTTGCCGCCCGCCTCCGCCGCGGCGCGTTGTTCAGGCGTCAGTTTCAGCATCGCCCGGTCATACACGGCGGAGCGGCCGCGTTTGATCCGGTGCTCGCGTTTGGCCCGCAATTCGATTTCCGATTCGAAGCACGGATACAACCGGCCCGTGTTTTTCAGGTGTTCGATGGCGCCCGCGTGATCGCCCGGCTCCCCAATGGCGTCCCAGTCGATCCCCAGCCAGCCTAGCTCCGTCCTCATCCTTTCGTCCGCGTGCCGGAGCGTGAAATGCCCCTGCCGGCCACGGGCGAAACGGAAATTGGCCAGTGCCACACGCGCGCCGGTGAGCAACAACAGGCCGGAGGGGGCGGCGAACCGGACGCGCCTCATTCGCTTGCCTCATCCTCGTCATCCAGGTCCATCTTTCTGGGATCGAGCGACCGCCAGTCGCGTTCCTCGGCGCCCGCGCGGTGATCGACGAAGGTGCCGAGTTCGGCGCCGCTGCGCCAGCCGCCCTCGCCCGAGTCGATGACCACCGCGTCCTCGCCGAAGGCGAACCAGGCTTCCAGCACGTCCTTGGCGGTCATGCCGGGCGCGCGGCAGCGTTCCACGGAATCGCGGACGTAACGGCGGGCGAAGGCGTTGGCGTGCATCAGGGTGGGAAAGCCCTCCACTTCCTCGACAATGTTATCCTCGGCGCCGCCTGAGAGGTCGAGGATGCGTACCCGCCAGCCGCCATCGGGGGCGAACAGATCACCGCTCATTGTTTCACCGCGCCCGCGGTCAGACCGGCCACGTAATGCTCCACGAAGAACGAGTAGATGATCGCCACCGGCACGGACCCCAGCAGCGCCGCCGCCATCAGTTGCCCCCAATAGAACACGTCGCCCTTGATCAGTTCGGCGATGGCGCCGACAGGCACGGTCCGGACATCGGTTTGCGTCAGGAAGATCAGCGCGTAGAGAAATTCGTTCTGCGCCAGGGTAAAGGCAAAAATTCCCGCCGAGATGAAGCCCGGCGTGCACAACGGCAGGAACACCTTGAACATCGTCTGCAACCGCGTGGCGCCGTCGATGCGCGCCGCGTCCTCCAGCTCCACCGGGACGGAGCGGAAATACCCCATCAGCAGCCAGGCGCAGAACGGGATCAGCAGCGTGGGATAGGTCAGGATCACCGAGGTCAGCGTGTCATTGAGCCCCAGGCTGGTGATGATGTCCGCCAGCGGAATGAACAGCAAGGGCTGCGGCACGAGATAGGTCGCCGCGACCCCAAAGGAAATCAGCGCCGAACCGGCGAAGCGCATCCGCGCCAGCGGGTAGGCGAGCATGATGCCAAACACCAGCGAGATCGCCGTGGCGATGGTGGCGACCAGGAAGGTGTTCCAGGTCCACAACAGAAAATTCGTCTCGGTCAGCAGATCGACGTAATGCTTCAGCGTCGGGTGGTAGACGATCATCGGCATGATCTTGCGGTTGTACAACTCGATGTTCGGCTTCAGCGAGGTCACCGCCATCCAGTAGAACGGAAACAGCGTGAACAGCATGTAGCAGCCAAGAGGAATCCAGAGACGGAGTGTTTTGACACGCCATCCGCCACGCTCGACCATCATGATTTGTGCGGTTTCATGTAAAGGGACATGGCGATGATGATCAGCGCCAATGGCGGCAGCATCGCCAGCGCGATCGAGGCTCCGGCGCCCAGTTGCCCGCCGCCCATGGCGACATCGAAAGCGTAAGTGGCGTAGAGATGCGTGGCGTTCGCCGGCCCGCCGCGGGTCAGCACATAGACCAACTGGAAATCCGCGAAGGTGAAGATGATCGAGAACATCGTCACGATGAAGATCACCGGCTTCAGCAACGGTAATGTCACATACCGGAAACGATCCCAGGTGCTGGCGCCGTCGATCGTCGCCGCCTCATAGAGTTCCGGCGAAATGGTCTGCAACCCGGCCAGCAGCGTGATCCCGTAAAACGGCAGCCCGCGCCAGACATTGACGACGATCAGCGACACCATCGCCCAATGGGAATTCCCCAGCCAGGA
>JAYVCG010000043.1:0-3048 GCA_043750075.1 Acetobacteraceae bacterium
CTAAATGGAGTCTTCTGGTTCCACGAGAACAATCTGTGACGGATCGCGCGGGCGAATACCGTCATCGCCGGAGAGGCGAATGGTATGGTCTTCAAATCCCCTCACACCAGGGATGGCCTTCGCGGCGACGCGCAAGGCGGCCAGTTCCGCGTCAGAAGAAACGATCCCCCACAGATGCAGCACACCATCAGTGACCATGATCTTTCGTCCCGATTTAAGGCCCCAGGGGAGGCGCCTGTATTCCGCCAGGACAAGATCGCGAATGCGGCGATCAGTAAGCCGGTCCTCGGACTCCGTGGCTGGCATGGATGCCAGTGCCCGCACGAGGTCAGCCCGGCTGACGACACCGACCACTCTGTCATCGACAACCACCGGAACACGGTGGAGCTGGCGGGTTTCAAACAAATCGGCGATCTGCCGAAGCGTGGTTGCGGGGGCGACGGCGATCACGGTGGTGGTCATGACATCACGCGCGGTACGGCCGTGCGCCTCGACATAGTCGTCGGCTTCCACGGCCTGAGAGGTGAACATGTCGAGCCAGCTCTCCCGCCGCCTGTCGGTATCGAGTTCCGCCCGGCGGTAAAGGTCACCATCCGTGACGACGCCAACCAGCCGGCCAGATTCCTCGACGACTGGCAGGCCGCCGATACGGTGCTCGATCATGAGTGTGGCGATCTCCCGGACGGAAGTATCCGGCCGCACCTTTATCACGTCCTTCGTCATGACATCTTGTGCTCGCATGATTTGCCTCCTTGTCTCTCCTATAGCTTGCTCACGCAAATATCCAGGAAATCGAATCGGAAGCCTGCCCATGCTCTCGATATGCCCAGGGGCCTTTCGTCAATTCCAGGTGAGGGCGGCACGCCATGACAAGACCGCCAGGAACGTCCTGGCCACGTTCCACATGGTCACCGTTGGCTCAATTGATGATACCGCTAATCATCAGTCAGACCGAGATAGGATTTCCGCACCCGGTCATCCGCCAGCAGGGTCTCATACGGCCCTTCCAGCACCATGTGCCCGGTTTCCAGCACGTAGCCGTGATCGGACAGTTCCAGCGCCTCGGCGACCCGCTGTTCGACCAGCAGCACCGTCACGCCGTCGCCGTGGATTTGCGCGATACGCTCGAAGATCGTGTCGGTGACGGCGGGGGCGAGACCCATCGAGGGCTCATCCAGCATCAGCAATTTGGGCGCGCAGGCCAGCCCGCGGCCAATCGCCACCATCTGCTGCTCCCCCCCCGACAGCGTCCCCGCCAACTGCTGGGCGCGCTCGGCGAGGATGGGGAACAGGGTATGGATACGCTCCAGGGACCGGCTCCAGCTTTCGCGGCCCGATTTGGGATAGGCGCCCATTTCGAGGTTTTCCCGCACGGTCAGGGTCTTGAACACCTGCCGTCCCTCCGGCACATGCGCGATGCCCAGATGCGCGCGATCCGCCGCCGACAAGGCCAGCAAATCCTGCCCCATGAAGGTGATGGTGCCGCTGACGGGCCGCACCACGCCGGAGATGGTCTTGAACAGCGTCGATTTCCCGGCGCCGTTGGGACCGACGACGGTGACGAACTGCCGCTCAGCCACCTTCAGCGACACATCCGTCAGAGCCCGTAACCCGCCATAGGAGACGGAGAGGTTCGCGATCTCAAGCATTTTGTTTGGCCAGCCATTTCTTGCCGAGATACGCCTCGATCACCGATCTGTCCTCCACCACGTCCCTGGGCTTGCCCGCGGCGAGCACCGCGCCATGATCCAGCACCACGAACCGGTCGGCGATGCGCAGCATGGCGTGCATCGTGTGCTCGATGATGCCGATGGTCATGCCCTCGTCACGCAAGCGGTGCAGCACGTTCAGCACGTCGTCGCATTCCTCGCGGCCAAGGCCCGCCAGCGTCTCGTCCAGCAGCAGCAGGCGCGGGCGCCCGGCCAAAGCGCGGGCCAGCTCCATCAGCCGCAATTGCTTGTTGGTCAGTTGCCCCGCGGGGACGCCCGCCTGATCGGCCAGGCCGGTGCGGTGCAGGGCGCGGACTGCCTCATCCATGGCGTCCTGATCGGACAGTCCGGCGCCATAGGCACCGACGATCACGTTGTCGATCAGTGGCAGACGCGGAAAGCTACGCACGACCTGGAAGGTGCGGCCGACGCCCATGTGGCAGACCTGATGAACTTTCCTGCCAAGCATGGACTGGCCATCGAGGGTGGCGGTGCCCGCGTCGGCGGGAAGCACGCCGTTCAGCACATTGAACAATGTGGTCTTGCCCGCGCCGTTGGGGCCGATGATGCCCAGGATTTCGCCGTGGTTGATGGTGAAGCTGATGTCGCTGTTGGCGCGCAGGCCGCCGAAGGATTTCGACAATCCCTCCACGATCATCAACGGTGTGCCGGGCGCCGGTGCCTTGCCGGACAGCGCGGACGCGCCGCGCGGTTTGGCGAAGGCGGTGGAGGCGGCGATGACCGGGCCCGGCGCGGGGAGGAGCGCGGGAAGGGGAGGGGCCGCTTTCGGTTTGAAGAACCTGTCGCGCAGGGTCCAGAACAGCCCCTCGGGCGCGGCCAGGATGATGATGATGACGGCGGCGCCGTAAACCACGCCCTGGATGCCCGGCAGCACATCGCCCGCGTAGGCATCGAGGAATTTCGACAATGGCACCAGGAACGCGGCGCCAATCACCGGCCCCCACAGTGAGGCAACGCCGCCGAACAGCGTGAACACCACCGGCTGCGCCGAGACCAGCATCCCGAACATGGACTCCGGCGTTACCACCAACTGGACACAGGCATAGAGCCCGCCCGCCGCCGCCGCGATCATGCCGGAGACGATCAGCGCCCGCATCTTCCAGGTCTTGCTGTCGATGCCCGCCGCCTCGGCCGCGAGTTCGTTCTGCCGGATCGCCAGCAGCGCCAGACCGAAGCGCGAGTTCTCCACCAGGATGCAGACGAACACGCTGACGATCAGCAGGCCGACGGCGACGAGCGTGTTGTAACGGGGATCGGTGAATTCCAGATACGCGACCGGGTTTTCCCGGTGCATCGGCAGGGAGACTTCCTGAAACCC
>JAYVCG010000044.1:0-10076 GCA_043750075.1 Acetobacteraceae bacterium
ACGCAGCAACGCACGTGCCTCTGGCCCTAGTGGTTACGCAACGACGTCAAGCGTTCTGGCAATCGTTTGGTCGCTGGTTCGTTCGACCGTTTCGTCAACTCCGCCCATCGCCTGAACAGGTGGGCGTCACCATGAGGGGCCCGAGCGCGATGACTCCCAAAATCGCCCGATTCCTGGCTGAGCAACAGCCGGCAACGCCATGCCTTGTGCTCGACGTGGACCGCGTGGAAGAGAAGTTCCGCGTCCTCCAGCGCGCGATGCCGCTGGCGCGTATCTATTACGCCGTCAAAGCCAACCCGGCGCCGCCGGTCCTGGAACGCCTCGTGGGGTTGTCGAGCTTCTTCGACGCCGCGAGCTTCGAGGAAGTCATGCTGTGCCTGGACGCCGGCGCGCGGCCGGACGCGATCAGCTTCGGCAACACGATCAAGAAAGCCTCGGCGATCCGGGGCGCGCATGAGCGCGGCGTGACGCTGTTCGCCTTCGATTCGATCGAGGAACTGGAAAAGCTGGCGAAACATGCCCCCGGCGCGCGGGTCTATTGCCGCATCCTGGTGGAAAACGAAGGCGCCGACTGGCCACTGTCGCGCAAGTTCGGCACCACCGTGGACAACGCGAAGCGGCTGATGTCGCGCGCGGGCGAAATGGGCCTCGACCCGTACGGCCTGTCGTTCCATGTCGGCAGCCAGCAGACCACGACCCGCGCCTACGAAATCGCGATCAGCAAGGTGGCCATGCTGTTCACTGACCTGACCGCGGCCGGGATCAATCTGCGCATGATGAACCTGGGCGGCGGCTTCCCGATTCGCTACAGAGACGACGTGCCGGAGATCGACCAGTTCGGCGTCGCCATCATGACCGCGATGATCGCGCATTTCGGCAACAACCTGCCGGACATGGCGATCGAGCCAGGCCGTTTCATCGTCGGCGACGCGGGCCTCGTCTCGGCCGAGGTCGTACTGGTCTGCAAGCGCGATCCCGCCGACGCGGTGCGCTGGGTTTACCTGGACATCGGTCGCTTCGGCGGTCTGGCGGAAACCGAGGGCGAGTCGGTGAAATACCGTATCACCACACCGCACGATGGCACGCCGATGGGTCCGGTCGCCATCGCCGGTCCGACCTGCGACGGCGCCGACATCCTGTACGAGAAGGCGAATTACCGGCTGCCGGTGGCGCTGACCTCGGGCGACCGGGTGGAACTGTTGTCCACCGGCGCGTATGTCACGACTTACGCCAGTCAGCGGTTCAATGGATTCGCGCCGCTGGCGGAATACTATCTGTGACAGGGTCCCCGCGCGGTGGAAGCCGCGCGGGGCAGGTATTCAGCTCCGCGCTCTGCCGCGTGATGATCCGCATCACTGCCCCGTCGAGACGGCCAATCACCTGGCCCCTTTCAGTGAATCATGCATGGTCAAAGGCCCTGTTATACCAACCGGCATTGAGGTTGACTCTCCGGGGTTCCGAATCCCTTGCTCTTTCGATTCAATGCCTTCCATGGCGGTTCCCGTCCCAGGAGGCATCGAATGAGCGCGGCGATCCCCATCACCCGTTTGGGCCGGACAGCGCCGGAGCTTCGCGGTTTCGCTGGCAAGTGCGGCGATGGCGCGCAGGTGCGCCGCCTTCTGGCCCTCGCGCTGGTGCTGGAGGGCCGCTCACGCGCTGAAGCCGCGAAGCGGCACGACATGGACCATGCGCTGGATGGCGGCCCGCACGACGCCATCGGGCGGGTCAAGAGCGATGGGTTTGTCGAAAAGCGCCATCTCCTGTCCCCTTGCCGGTCTGTGTCTCGCGAGAATGCATCCACGGATGCGCCGGTGGAAAACCACGCGGCCTCCCTCTGAGACCAGGGGTGGGGGAGTTCCTGGCCCGTGTCCCTGAATTTATCCCATGCCCCTGGCCTCCGCCACGGGATTCACCGTTCCTGGCGGTAAGCGGCGCGCGCCATCGCTGTTCATTCACCGCGTGTCTGCAAACCCAGGGAACTCAGCCCGCCGCGCGCGCATTCAGGGAGAAGACCGCATACTCCGGAAGGTGGTGCCAGAAGGAGTGCCGGAAAAGGCATTCATGCTCAAGGCGGGCTTTCGCACCGCTGCCATCATCTGTGCGCGATCCGGCGCGGCATTCGATCGTTCAGAAGGAAAGTGGACAGCCATGGACAATGACATGCCCTCCAAGGACACGCCCCCCAAGGCCAGGATTGAAAAACCCCATGCTTTCTTCAGCGAACCGCATGAGGTGGTGATCGATCCGGCCCTCTCCAAACAGCAAAAGATCGAGGCGCTGGAGAATCTCGAACAAGACGCCCGTCAGTTGATGGCCGCCTCCGACGAAGGCATGACGGGAGGCGAGCCCAACAAGCTGCACGCCGTGCTCGATGCGAGGGAGTCGCTGGAAAAGCCTCCTTCCGAGTACGCTTATGGCGTCGTGATGCACGATCTGCGCGCCAGGCTTTACACGGAGTTGCCCATTGATGACCGTGCCGCGATCGAAAAGGCCGTGGAAGCACTGCATGCCGTCGCGCACATGACGGCGAAGGCCGTTCCGGCGCCGGAGGGTGTTCCCCCGCCAGGCTCAAAGGCCGAGATGCGTGATGAGATCGAACGGGAAAAACTTGATCCGTGATGCATCACGCGTTCACTCCGCCTTGGTGACGATGATCGCCGCGCCCCCTCGCATCACATGCAGGTCGATGGGCGCGGTGGCCGTGTTGCCTGTCCTTCCCGTGGTCAAGTTGCGAAACTCACCTCTTGTGAGGATGGCGTCGCGCGCCGCCGTGCCGGTGACGGGGCGGCCAGTGGCGAGTACATCCTCCAGCGCCTTCAGCACCATCCGCGCGGCGGTGTGATGCTGCCGGGCAGTGAAGCTCAGCGGGACACCGGAAGTCCGTTCAAACGCAGGCGCGGCCCGTGCTCCCGCCCACACGAACCCCTCGGCCGAGGGTTCCGCGATCAGTGCCGGGTCGCGAAAAAACCCCGTCCCCGCCACGGTGAAACGTAAACCACGCTGTCCGTGCCACCGTGCGACCCCTGGTATTCCCGCCGTGAGCGACACCAGCATCACATCCGGTTTCGCCGCCGCCAGCCGGTCCAGTTCCTCCCCAACCTCCGTCTGTCCAAACAAACTCTGCTCCTGGGCCAGGATCGTTCCGCCCGCCTGGGTGAACAGATCGGCGAAATCGTCGCGGCCCGACAGACCGGCGGCGGTGTTGTCATGCAGGATGACGGCGGTTTTCTTCCTCTCCGCGCGCAGATGCCGCACCAGCACGGCGGTTTCCGTGGCGACCGGCGGCAGGGTGTTGAGCAGATACGGCGACGCGACGCCCAGCCGGTCCGCCTGCGCGCCGGCGTTGACCAGCAACACCGCGTGCCGCGCCGACAACGGCGCCACCGCCAGCGCCGGAACGGAATGACTGACGAAGATTACCTCCACCCGCGGCGCCACCGTCAGAGCGCGAAACGCCGCGATGGCCTTGCCGGGGTCCGCCGCGCTGTCCTCGGCCACCAGGACGATGCCGTGGCCGCGCACGCCGCCCCTGGCGTTGGCTTCCTCGATCGCCAACCGCAGACCTTGCACCTGCGCGGCGCCAATGTGCGCGGCCGGCCCCGTCAGTGGCAGGATCGCGCCCAGACGGATGGTGTCAGCGGGGGCGGCGCTGGCGAACAACAGGCCGTACAGCAGGGACAAGACCACACCAGCGCGTGCCCTGAACGGGTGAGGCTGTCTGAGTGCGCGTCCGGAACGTTCGCCGGTGTTTCTGGCGCCGGAAGGATTTTCACCACGGAGATCACGGAGCACCACGGAGACGCACGGAGGCAGTCTCGCGCGCCCAGGCACGGGAACAAGGCCTTCCTTCTCCGTGCGTCTCCGTGGTGCTCCGTGATCTCCGTGGCGGGATTTTCCGCCCTTCGAACCACACCGGCTTTCTGGACGGACATTGAGACAGGAGCGGCGCATTCCCGATCATCTCCTCACGCGGGCGCATCGCCGTTCGCGCGCGTCCTGGGGTTTGGCGCCTCGCTGGCGCGGTTGGTGTTCTTGTTGGATACCGCCAGGATTCATTCGAGAAGGCCAAGGGGAAAACAACACCAGCGCCGCTTCTTAAGCCAATGTTCATCCCCCGGTGGTGATCTCCCCGCCTCACCCCCCCCCCGCCTCACCCCCGGAGTCCCGCCATGCCCACCGAGGACGACCTCCAACGCCTGCGCCTCATCCGGACGGAGGGGATCGGTCCGATCACCTACCGCCGCCTGCTGGACCGGTATGGCACGCCTGGACACGCGCTCGCCGCGCTGCCCCATCTGGCTCGCGCCGGAGGCAAGGCCTCACCCCCCGCGATCACCACCGCCGCCGCCGCCCGTCGCGAGTTCGACGAGACCGCGCGGCACGGCGGACGGCTGCTCTTTCTGGGCCAGCCGGAATATCCGCCGCTGCTGGCGCACCTGGACGACGCGCCGCCGGTCATCGCCGTACTGGGCGACGTGGCCTTGCTGTCCCGGCCGGCGGTCGCGATGGTGGGCGCGCGCAACGCCTCGGCGGCCGGGTTGCGGATCGCCGAGACCCTGGCCGAGGATCTCGCTCAGCACGTCACCGTGGTTTCCGGCCTCGCGCGCGGGATCGACGGCATCGCGCACACCGCCGCCATGCGCACCGGGCGCACCGTGGCGGCCATCGCCAGCGGGATCGACATCGCCTATCCGGCAGAGAACGCCATTTTGCAACGTCTGATCGGCGAGCGCGGCGCGGTGATCACCGAGGCCCCCCCCGGCACTGAGCCGCAGGCCAGGCATTTCCCCCGGCGCAACCGCCTCATCGCCGGGCTGGCGCTTGGCGTGGTGGTGGTGGAGGCGGCGCGGCGCTCGGGCAGCCTCATCACCGCGCGCATTGCCCAGGAGGTGGGGCGGGAAGTGTTCGCGGTGCCGGGGTCGCCGCTCGATCCCCGGACCAGGGGCGGCAACGATCTGCTGCGCGAGGGCGCGGTGCTGACCGAAACCGCCCGCGACGTGCTGGACCACCTGCCAGGGTTTGGGGCTTTGTTTTCCTCCCGGACCGGCGCGATGCCTTCCCTTGACGAGTCTCAAGACCGGGCCTGCATTCATGAGGAGACCGGGGAAGAGACCAGGGAGGAGACCGGACCAGATCAGGCACGCGCCAGAGTGGTCGCCTTGCTCGGTTTCACCCCAACGGCGGTTGACGATCTGATGCGGCGCTGCCAGTTGTCTGCATCCGCCGTCATGGCGGTGCTGCTGGAACTGGAACTCGCCGGGCGCGTGGAAACGCTGCCAGGGAACCGGTTCGCTTTGCTGACGGATGCCGGAACGTAGATCACAGCACGGAACATCATGTCTGACGTTGTAGTTGTCGAGTCCCCCGCGAAAGCCAAAACCATCGAGCGTTACCTCGGCGGTGGATACACCGTCCTGGCGAGCTTCGGTCATGTGCGCGATCTGCCGCCCAAGGATGGCAGCGTCCGCCCGGACGAGAACTTCGCCATGGACTGGGAATCCGATGCCAGGGGCGAAAAACAGGTCATCGCCATCGTCAAGGCGTTGAAAGGGGCGAAAACCCTCTATCTCGCCACCGATCCGGACCGGGAAGGAGAGGCGATCTCCTGGCACGTCCGCGCCATGCTGGAGGAAAAGAAGGCGCTGAAAGGCGTCGCCGTCCGCCGCATCACCTTCAACGAGATCACCCGCGGCGCCATCCGCGAGGCGATGGCGCATCCGCGCGATCTCGATCTGCCGCTGATCGAGGCCTACATGGCCCGCCGCGCGCTGGACTACCTGGTGGGGTTCACGCTGTCCCCGGTCCTGTGGCGCAAGCTGCCGGGCAGCCGCAGCGCGGGGCGCGTGCAATCGGTGGCGCTGCGGCTGATCTGCGAGCGCGAAGCGGAGGTCGAAATCTTCCGCCCACGCGAATACTGGACCATCGAGGCGGTGTTCATCACCCCCGGCGGTGCCCCGTTCACCGCCCGTCTGACCCATCTGAACGGCAAACGGCTGGACCAGTTCGACCTGAACACCCAGGTTCTGGCCGAGGCGGCGAAGGCCGTTGTCGAAGGCGGCGCGTTCTCGGTCGGCACGGTGGAACGCAAGCGTGTGCGCCGTAATCCACCGGCGCCGTTCACCACCTCCACCCTGCAACAGGAATCTTCCCGCAAACTGGGGTTCGGCGCGCAGCAGACCATGCGCCTGGCACAGGGGTTGTACGAGGGCGTGGACCTCCAGGGCGAGACCACCGGCCTCATCACCTACATGCGCACCGACGGTGTGCAGATGGCGAAGGAGGCGATCGGCGCCATCCGCGAACACGTCACCGGCACGTTCGGCGCGAAATATTTGCCCGGTGTGCCGCGCGAATACACCAGCCGGGCGAAGAACGCGCAGGAAGCGCATGAGGCGATCCGGCCCACCGATGTCGCCCGCACGCCCGAACAGGTGGCCACCCATCTCAATCCCGATCAGCGGAAACTGTACGAGCTGATCTGGAAGCGCGCCGTCGCTTCGCAGATGCAATCGGCGGAGCTGGATCAGGTCGCGGTCGATGTCGTCGATGGCAAGGGCCAGACGTTGCGCGCCACGGGCTCCATCGTCGCCTTCGACGGGTTCCTGAAGCTGTACCGGGAGGACACCGACGACTCCGCCAGCACCGAGGAGGAAGATAACCGGATGCTGCCCCCGATGGCGGCGAAGGACATGCTGAAACGGAACAAGACCGACGCCAGCCAGCACTTCACCCAGCCGCCGCCGCGCTATTCGGAAGCCAGTCTCGTGAAGAAGATGGAGGAACTCGGCATTGGCCGCCCCTCCACCTACGCCTCGATCCTGACGGTGTTGCAGGACCGCAAATATGTCCGCCTCGACAAACGGCGTTTCATCCCGGAAGACCGCGGCCGCCTGGTGACGGCGTTCCTGGTCAGCTTCTTCGAGCGATACGTCGATACCGGCTTCACCTCCGCCCTGGAGGAAAAACTCGACGAGGTTTCCGCCGGAAACCTGGACTGGCGCGTGGTGATGCACAGTTTCTGGGAGGATTTCTCCCGCGCCGTGGATCAGACCAAGGACCTGAAGATCAGCGATGTCATCACCGCGCTGGACCAGGATCTCGGCCCGCATTTCTTTCCGGTGCGTGAGGATGGCAGCGATCCCCGCCAGTGCGCCGCCTGCGGCACCGGCCGCCTCGGTCTCAAACTCGGCCGGCTGGGCAGTTTCATCGGCTGCTCCAATTACCCGGAATGCAAATACACGCGCAGTCTCGCGGTCGATTCTGGCGCCGAGGGCGGCGATACGCTCAAGGATGGCCAGCGCAGCCTTGGCCTGGACCCGGAAACCAGCGAGGAAATCACCGTCCGCCGTGGCCCCTATGGTTTGTATGTGCAGCAGGGCGAGGCCACCGAGGACAAGAAAGTCCGCCCCAAACGCAGCGCCTTGCCGCGCGGCATGGAGGGCGATCTGCTGACGCTGGAGCAGGCCGTGGCCCTGCTCGCGATGCCGCGCACGGTCGGTATCCATCCAGAGACCAAGGAGCCGATCCAGGTCGGCATCGGGCGATTCGGGCCGTATGTGAAGATGGGCGCGCTGTTCGGTTCGCTCGACAAGGACGATGACGTGCTGGCGCTTGGCCTCAACCGCGCCGTCGATCTGATCGCCAAGAAGATGGCGAGCGTGCGGACGCTCGGGACGCATCCGAAGGACAAGGAATTCGTCAGCGTGCGCAAGGGCCGGTTCGGTCCCTATGCGCAGCATGGTCAGACCGTCGCCAATTTGCCGCGTGGTGTCATGATGGATGACGTGACGCTGGAGGAGGCAGTGGTTCTGCTCGCCGAGAAGGGCAAGACGCTGAAACCGCGCGGCGCGGCGGCCAGGAAGGGAAAGGCGAAGGCCGGGGCGAAGAAGGTGGTGGTGGTGGCTGACGCGCCCGTGACGGTGGAAAAGCGCGTGGCGCCCAGGAAGGCGGCGGCGAAGAAGGCGGCGGCGCCGCGGAAGGCGGGGGGGGAATCCGTGGCCAGGAAGAAAAGCGGCGCGAAGACAAGCCGGTCGGCGGCGGAGTAGGCTGGCGGCTTCGTCTCGAGCGGGGCAGGCCATCGCCGGGGGGAAGAAAGGCCGGGCTCTGCCCCGCGCCACGCGTCATGCCTTTGGCATGCTTCGCATGACCGGCCTGGCCCCTGGACCCATTCCCATGGAGAACCAATGGAAGGTTTCCAAAGGCGAGCCTTTGGCGGAGGTCCAGGAGGCAGAAATTCCTGGCAGGTTTCAGGACGGAGCCCGGACAGTCTTCCTTCAGGCGATTGCCCTGAGGCTGTCACCGGTGCGAGTTCCAACGGTTAGAACCTGAGCTATTTCGTGGGGGTGCCAAGGAAAATTCTTTCCCCGCCGCTAAAACCCGGCCAGCGCGCAGGCCAGCCGGGCCATCGTTCAACCCTCCAACCGCCTCAGAGCGTGGAAGCCCAGGACACCGGGACCATGGTGAAGGCGGTGCCTTCTTTGGCGATGAAGCCCGTCGCCGGAAACGCCGCGTGATAGAAAGAGACCTGCATCCGGTCGCTTGCCGCCATGTCCAGCATCTTCCGCCGCGTCTGCGCCGCCTGGGCGCCGTCCATGTCGAACACGGCGGCCCAGTCGGGGTGACGGGCGAACAGCGCGGGGTTGTTGGTGGTGTCGGACATCACCATCAGCCTTCCGTTGCCCGAGGCCACCGCGAACGCCGTGTGACCCGGCGTGTGGCCGGGGGCGGCGACGGTGGTGATGCCGGTGACGGGCTCCTTGCCCCACTCGAACTGCTTCACGTCCTTGGCGATCGGGCCGAACACGCGGCGGACGTTCTGGAACGCGGGTTTCATGGGATCGGGCGCGCTGCCCATCTTGGCGTCGTCCATCCAGAACGCCCATTCCGCCGCAGGCACCATGATCTCGGCTTTCGGGAACACGGCGGTGCCGTCCTTCAGCCGCAGGCCGTTGATGTGATCGCCATGGAAATGACTGATCAGCACCGTGTCCACGTTGGCGGGATCGAACCCGGCGGCCTTGAAATTGGCCATCCAGGTGCCGCTGGTGGGCGCCCCCAGATCGCCGTTGCCGGTGTCGAGCAGCACCAGTTTGGACCCGGTGTTCACCACCAGCGTGGTGAAGGGAATGGTCATCTTGTCCGAGGGCAGGAAGGCGGCGGCCAGCGCCTCGCGCACCTCGGTCTCGGGCGCGTTGCGGATGAACCCGTCCAGCGGGCGGAACGCGACGCCGTCGTTGATGGCGGTGACCTGCAAATCGCCGACCTTGAAACGGTAGAAGCCCGGCGCCTGATTGGCGGCGGCAGGCTGCGCGGCCTGTGCCTGGCGAACGATGCCCTGACGGATGATTGTCGGCGCGATGGCGGCAACCACCGCGGCCCCGAGCGCGTGACGGCGTGTGAGCGACATGTTGGTTCTCCCTGTTGACCCGATCATGGACGGCGGGAGGAATGAGTTTATTCCAGGGAATTGTCAGGCGCCAGCGGCGCGGGGGAATTGTCAGACGCCAGCGGCGCGGGCCGGGCGTCACGATGGCGCGGCCAGGCTGCCTCGCGGTTCACAGGACGCTCGCGGTTTTCCGGGCTGGCGTAGCCGGCCGTGCGCGATCACCGGGCGATACGCGGCGGTCCGGAAACCCGCCGCCAGGGCTGGCCAGGCCCTTGAAGTCATTGGTCGGAGTGAGAGGATTCGAACCTCCGGCCCCTGCGTCCCGAACACAGTGCTCTACCAGGCTGAGCTACACTCCGACCGAGGCGCGGCATATAGCCCCGCGCGCGCGATCCGGCAAGCGAGGCAAATCATTCCGTTCCGCGCCGTTTTCATCCCGACCCGATTGGCCCAATACTCCCCGGCAAGCGGTCCCCGCACAGGACCGGGAATAGGGGAACGAAGACATGCGCCAGATCGTGATGGTTGGCTTCCTGCAGGCCCAGAACTGCACCAACCTGGTCAGTTCCTGGCGCCACCCGGCGTCGCGGACCGACAGCACCTCGCCCGATTACTACCGCCATATCGGGCGGGTGCTGGAAGCCGGAAAATTCCATCTGGGCTTCTTCGACGACCGCCTGGCCATGCCGGA
>JAYVCG010000045.1:0-4925 GCA_043750075.1 Acetobacteraceae bacterium
CGATCCGAAGTCGCACCCGGCCTGGACGGGCGTGCAGCGGCTGATGGACACCGGCGGTCAGGTGGCGAAGTTCAACCGCCGCTTCGCCGGGATTGGCCTCAGGAAGGAATAAAGGGCGCGCGGCCTGGCCGCGTTCCCTTTCACGATCGCGTTCCGGAACCCTCCGGCCCATGCGGGCTGGAGGGTTTTGTTTGTCCCGCGATCACCGGTTCCCGGTGGGCACCGTGTTGAACGCGCGGTTCTTGTCCACCCGGATGTCGGCGGGCAAACCCAGCACGCGCTCGGCGATGATGTTCTTCAAAATCTCATCCGAGCCCCCCGCGATCCGCGCGCTGGGTGATGACAGCAGCGCGGACTGGAACATCCCCCAGGCCTCAACCACGTCATCGTCGATGACCATCCCCGCCTCGCCCATCAGGTCCATGCCATAACTCGCGATATTTTGCAGTTTGGAGGCATTCACCAGCTTGTGGATCGAATTTTCCGGTCCAGGAGTCTCCCCTTTCGACAGCGCCGTCATCGTCCGGAACTTCGTGAATTTCAGCCCCTGCGCCTGCGCGTACCACTCGGCGATGCGTTCGCGGACGGCCTGATCGCGGATCGCGGGCTGGCCGTTGAGCATCACGGAACGCGCGAGCGACACCAGATCCTCGACATCCGGGCGCGCGGGATCGCCGACGGCGAGGCGTTCGTTCATCAGCGTGGTCAGAGATACGCGCCAGCCCTGGCCGACATGGCCAAGCCGTTGGGTGTCGGGCACGCGGACATCGGTGAAGAAGACCTCGTTGAAATGGCGGGTGCCGGACATTTGATGGATCGGGCGGATGTCGATGCCCGGCGATTTCATGTCGAGGAAGAAGAACGTCAGCCCCTCGTGCTTGGGCACGTTCGGATCGGTGCGCACGACGATGATGCCGAAATCCGACAGATGCGCGCCGGAGGTCCAGATTTTCTGGCCGTTGACGATCCAGTCATCCCCGTCGCGTTCCGCGCGCGTGCGCAGTGCCGCCAGGTCCGATCCCCCGGCGGGTTCGCTGAACAACTGGCACCAGACTTCCTCGCCGCGGACGGCGGGTTTGACGAAACGGTCGAGTTGTTCCGGTTTGGCATAGGTCATCATCGTGGGAATGCACATGCCGAGGCCAATCTCGAACAAGCCGCGCGGGACGGTGAAGTCTTCTTCTTCCTGGTTGTAGATGACCTGAAAGACCGGCGGCAGTTCGCGCCCGCCGAAGCGTTTCTGCCAGGTGATGCCGGCGAACCCGGCATCGGCTTTCTTCGCCTGCCAGGTTTTGCAGCGGGTCACTTCCTCGCCCACCATGCCGCCGAGACGCAGCGTGGGACGGCTGGCGCCTTTTCTCTGTGCGTTGGCGTTCAGGAAAGCGCGGGCCTCGGCGCGGAAGACGGCTTCCTCGGGCGTGTCGTTGAAATCCATGATCCGAGTTTCCTTCAGGCCGCGTTACGGGTTTCGAGCAGGTCCACGAGACGGTTTTTCCAGAATGGCGCCCCGCCCAGACGCAAGCCCAGTTGTTTCGACCGGCGATAATACAGATGACAGTCGAACGCCCATGTGAACCCGACGCCGCCATGGGTCTGGATGTTTTCCTTGGAGGCGATGTGGAACGCATCGGTGGCCGACACACGCGCGGTCGCGGCGGCCAGCGGCAATTCCGCCGCGTCCGCCGTCAGCGCCCATGCGCCGTGATAGGCGTTGGAACGGGCGAGTTCGAGGGCGACATAGACATCGGTGAGTTTGTGTTTGATCGCCTGAAACGATCCGATCGGACGCCCGAAGGCAAAACGTTCCATGGCGTAGTTCTTCGCCATCTGTAACGAGGCATCGGCGCCGCCGATTTGCTCGAACGCGAACAGGATGGCGGCGCGGTCCAGCAGGCGTTGCACGGTGGCCCATCCGGTGGCGGCGGAGAGTTTTTCCGCCGGTGCGCCGGCGCAATCGAAGCGCGCCTGATCGCGGGTGGGATCGACGGTGCGCAGGGTTTTCCGGGTCACGGCGTTCGTTTCGACCACGAACAGCGCGATGTCATTCGTTTCATCATGGGCCACGACGATGGCGATGTCCGCGATCCCGCCATCGGCGACCGGCCATTTCGTGCCGGTGAGCGTGCCGCCGGTCACGCGGGCGCGCACGGCGTCGGGGGAGGGATTGCCGTTACCCTCGGCCATCGCGAAGCAGCCGATCAGCGAGCCGTCCGCCAGTTGCGGCAGGTATTTTCGCTTTTGCGCCTCGGTGCCCGCCAGCAGGATCGCCTCGGCGGCGAGATAGGCGCAGGAGGCGAAGGGCACGGGGGCGACGGCGCGGCCCATTTCCTCGGCCAGGATGCACAGACCCTCATACCCCAGACCAGCGCCGCCGTAGTGTTCGGGGATGGCGGCGCCCACCCAGCCCATGTTGGCGATTTCTTTCCACAGTGCAGCCGCGTACGGTTCCTCGCCGTCGAGCGAGCGGCGCACCAAAGCGGGCGGGCATTGCTCCGACAGGAAGCGGCGGGCCTGGTCGCCGAGTTGCTTCAGGTCGTCGGAAAAATCGAAATTCATGGATCGTCGCCTCGTTTTGGTTCAACCGTTGCTGGCGGGCAGGCCGCGCGGGAACAGGTTTTGCGACAGCAATCCGCCATCGACATCGAGCGTCGTGCCGTTGATGTAGGATGCGAGATCGGACAGCAGGAACAGCGCCGCCTTGCCAATGTCGTCCGTTGTGCCGCGACGGCGCATCGGGATCAGGCTGTTGGCGTATCCCTCCACCCGGCGCGGCGTGTCGAACAGACGCGGCGTGACGATATGGCCAGGGGCGATGGCGTTGACGCTGATATTGTGCTCCGCCCATTCGACGGCCATCGTCTGGACGATGCTGATCAGCCCAGCCTTGGCCGCGCCATAAGCGCCGCGCATCGGGCTGGCGCGCTGCCCATCGACCGAGGCGATGCCCACGATCCGCCCGCCGGTGCCGCGCCGGATCATTACTTGCGCCACTTCCTTGGACACCAGGAAAAAATAACGCAGATTGAGCCGCATCTGCTGGTCCCACACATCGGCCGTGGTGTCCATCAGCGTGCCGAACGTGGCGGCGCCGACGATGGAAATCATCCGGTCGAGGCCGCCGAGTTTTTCCTCCGCCTCGGCGACGATGCGGGGGATCGCCGCGTCATCGAGCACATCGCCGGTGACGGCGACACTTTTGGGGCCGATCCCGTTGACGATGCCGGCGACCCGCGCCGCCCGTTCCGGATCGACATCGACCACCGCCACATCGCACCCGGCGCGCGCGAGGAAACGGGCGGATGCCTCCCCCATGCCCTGGCCGCCGCCGATGATCAGGGCCTTCTTGCCCGCGAGACCGAACAGCGAGGCTTCTTCGCTCATGGGATTTCCTCCAACGCCTTCACCGGACGGTAGCCTGCTTCGGCGCCAAGGGAAATATCGTCAGGAAACGGGATCAGGAAACGCCCCCAGGAAACGCCAATCGACAGCAGGCCTACCGGGCGGTAGCATCAGCGCGTCACCAGTAGGAGGACGCTCCATGAGCCAGGCCAAACAAACCGACATCAACCCGCCCAATCTCTGGCGCCTTGAGACCCCCGGCCACACCGGCTGGCAGCACACGGCCCGCGCGGGCGATCCGAACAAGTATTTCATGGTCTCCACCGACAGCCACGCCAACGAACCGGCCGATCTGTGGGTGACGCGCATCGACGCCAAATACAAGGAACGCGTCCCCCGCATCATCACCGACGAAAAAGGCGTGCAGTGGCGCTACACCGAGGGCTACCGCCCAGACCGCGTCCGCGTCATGAGCTTCGAGGGTGAGGACTGGCTGCGTCAGCAATCCGGCGCCGATGTGCAAAACCGCATCCGCGACAACCGCGGTGACGGTGTCGATGTCGAAATTATTTTCCCCAACAAAGGTCTCGCGATGTGGGCGACGCCGGACCCGGTCTTCGCCAACGCGCAATGCAAGGTCTGGAACGAATGGGCCTGGGAACAATACGGCCCGCACCCCGAGGCGATGCTGCCCTGCGCCGCCATCGCCACCGGCGATCTCGACGGCGCCATGGCCGAGATCGCGCGCGTGGCGAAGGTCGGCTTCCGCGGCCTGACCCTGCCCTGCAAACCGATCTGGGGCGGGCATGACGTCGATCACGTCAACTACAACCTGCCGCATTTCGACAAGATGTGGGCGCTGATCCAGGAATGCGATCTGCCCATCACCTTCCACGTCTCCACCGGCCGCGACCCGCGCGCCTCCCGCGGCAACGGCGGCGCGGTGATCAACTACGTCACACATTCGTTGTCGCCCACGATCGAACCGGTGGCCAATCTGTGCGCCTCCGGCGTGCTGGAACGCTTCCCGAAAATCCGTTTCGCCACCGTCGAGGCCGGAATCGGCTGGGTGCCCTGGCTGCTCGACGCGATGGACGAGGCGTACAAAAAGCACCACATGTGGGTACGCCCGAAACTGCAAGGCCTTCCCAGTGATTACTTCCGCGCCAACGGCTTCGCCACCTTCCAGGAAGACCGCACCGGCCTCCTCCTCGCCGAACCCTGCGGCCTCATGGACAATTTCTGCTGGGCTAACGATTATCCGCACCACGAGGGCACCTGGCCGCATTCGTCCGAGGCCATCGAACGCACGATGCCGATGCTTAACGATGCGCAACGCACGAAAATCCTCGGTCTCAACGCGGCGCGGCTGTTCAAACTGGATGTGCCGAAACATCAACAAAGCACGGTATCGTAAGGAAACCCGCCATGGCCGGCAACGGACAGACTGTCATCGACCTCGACAAGAAACGCATGGACGCGATGGGACATAAGGACATCGCCGCGCTCAACACGATCATCGCGGACGATCTGATCTACATCCATTCCTCCGCGCGGATGGATACGAAGAAAACGCTGGTCGGCGC
>JAYVCG010000046.1:0-9497 GCA_043750075.1 Acetobacteraceae bacterium
ACCATGCCATAGCGCAGGCCAAGCTGGACGACCGGCGAGTGAAGGCCAGGCGTGCGGGATTCGCGGATCACGTCGCGCCACCAGAAGAACATGGTGGCGGTCACGACCATGACCCCGGCCCCAAGCACCAGATAGTTCTTGTAATGCGCGGCCAGGATGATGCCGAACACGGTCAGGAAGCCGCCGAGGGCGCCGATGATCGGCCAGGGGCTAGGGTCGGGCAGATGGTAGGGGTGCTTCAGTCCGGTTTCCGATGGCACCGCGGCGCCGTGTGCATCACTGCTCATGCCAAACCCACACTCTCACAACCGGGGAAAACGCCCCGGCACGGTTGGCGCATCATCGTCAATTCGCGCGGCAGTTCAAGGGGTGGAGCGGAAAAACAGCAGTCCGTGTCATGCGGGCCGCACACTGATGCGCCGCTCCCTCAAGGGGTACCGGCGCTTTCGCCTGTATCGCCGTCCGCTTCATCACGAAGGTCGCGGAGGATGGGAGGACACTGAGCAGGCCATGCCCGCGGCACGGGCGGGCTCTCCGGGGCCTTCCCTTCTCCGTGACCTCCGCGATGAAGCAGACCAAGGGACGGGCACGGACGGTGAAGGGGACGCACCATGCCGGGAACCTCATCCCCCCGCCGGGATCAGTTGGCCTTCGCCGCCCCCACATGCGGCCCAGCCGTGGCCAGGGCGCCGGTTTTGGCGGCATCCTCCAACGAGCGGAAGAACGTATAGGACAGCGTGATCGTCCGCACGTCATTGGTGTTCGGATCGTCGCGGATCGCCGGATCGACCCAGAAGCTCAATGGGAAATCCATCGTCTGCCCGCCTTCCAGCGTTTGCTGGTTGAAGCAAAAACAGGCGGTCTTGTGGAAATATTTCGCCGCTTTCTCCGGGGTCACGTTGTACATCGCGACTCCGGTGACAGGCGAACGCGCCTTGTTATGCCCGGTGTAAGCGGCGAGACGATCTTCCCCGAGCGGAACCGTCACCTCAAGCTGGTTGGCGGTGAAGGTCCAGGGCAGGCCGGGATGGGTGTCGGCGTTGAAGCGGATCCTGATGGTCTGGCCGTTGCCGCCGGGCGCCACCGCGGCGCCGATCTTTGGCGTGCCGCCGTATCCGGTCGCGGCGCAGAACAGGCGGTAGAGCGGGATCGCGGCGAACGACAGCCCGACCATGCCGCACGCGACGGCGATGAAGGCGGCCGCGACAAGACGGTTGCTCCGCCGCGTGTCCATCAGAAATGCTTCATCTTCACGATGGTGATGGCGAAGAACAACACGCTGAGGCCCATGATGACCAGGGCGATGGCGATGTTGCGGCCTTTCTGGCGGCGGCGGAATTCCACCGCCTCGGCCTCGGTCATGCGGGGGGGATCATTCACTTCAGACGATGGGGGCATGTCAGACGATATGGCCCATGTACTGGTCGATCGCCAGGGCGGCGAACAAGATGAACAGATAGGCGATGGAGAATTTGAACGCGGCCCGCGCCGGGGCGTCGTTGGTCAGGCTGACACCGGTTTCGTCCTGCCGGTCATGGGCCACCCGCCAGACGCTGACCAGGAAACCCGCGCCCAATACGGCGGCGGCGCAGGCATAGACCGGACCGGAAAAGCCCAGCAGCCAGGGCGTCAGGGTCAAGGGCACCAGCAGCAGTGTGTAGAGCACGATCTGGCGGCGGGTTTCTTTGCCTCCGGCGACCACGGGCAGCATGGGGATGCCCGCGCGGCGGTAATCCTCGTTGGCGTAGAGGGCCAGCGACCAGAAATGCGGCGGCGTCCAGATGAAGATGATGGCGAACAGGATCAGCGGGATCAGATCAATCGAGCCGGTCACGGCGATCCAGCCGATCAGGGGCGGGAACGCGCCCGCCGCGCCGCCGATGACGATGTTCTGCGGCGTGCGGCGTTTCAGCCACATCGTGTAGACAAAGACGTAGAACCCGATCGACAGCGCCAGCACTCCGGCGGCCATGAGGTTGATCGCGAGGCCCATGACGATGACCGACCCCGCTGCCAGGGTTATGCCAAAGCCCAGGGCGGCGCCCGGTTCGATCCGTCCGGCGGGGATGGGGCGCGAACGGGTGCGGCGCATGATCGCGTCGATGTCGCGGTCGTACCACATGTTGATCGCGCCGCACGCCCCCGCCGCGATGGCGATGCACAGCACGGCGGTGAACGCCAGCACCGGATGCAGATGCCCCGGCGCCACCAGCAAACCAATCAGTCCCGAGAACACCACGAGACTCATCACCCGCGGCTTCAGCAGCGCGATCCAGTCCCGCACCTCCGAATCCTGGGCCTCGCGGGCGGGCGGGGAGGATGTTCCCTCCCCGCCTGGGCTGGTCAGTGATGGGCTGAGGTCGCTCACTTGATTCGCGGCAGCTCCAGGAAGGAATGGAACGCGGGCGGCGAGGTCTGGGTCCATTCGAGCGTGGTGGCGCCCTCACCCCAGTAATTGTCCGCCACATGCTCCTTCGAGGTGAAGGTGCGGTAGCAGACATACAGGAACACGAGGAACGCCGCGCCGCTGATGTAAGCGCCGATCGAGGACACATAGTTCCAGCCCGCGAAGGCGTTCGGGTAATCCGGATAGCGGCGCGGCATTCCGGACAGACCGAGGAAGTGTTGCGGGAAGAACACCAGGTTGACGCCCACGAAGGTCATCCAGAAATGCACGCGGCCCCAGAATTCCGGATACTGATGGCCCGACATCTTGCCGATCCAGTAGTAGATGCCGGCGAAGATCGAGAACACGGCGCCCAGGGACAGCACGTAGTGGAAGTGGGCGACGACGTAATAGGTGTTGTGGATCGCGACATCGATGCCCGCGTTGGCGCAGACGACGCCGGTGACGCCGCCGAGGGTGAACACGAACAGGAAGCCGATGGCCCAGAGCATGGGTGTGTCGAAGGTGATCGAGCCGCCCCACATCGTGGCGATCCAGGAGAAGATTTTTACTCCGGTTGGTACGGCGATGACGATGGTGGCGGCCATGAAGTAGGCGCGGGTGTCGATGTCGATGCCGGACAGGTACATGTGGTGCGCCCATACGACGAAGCCGACCACGCCGATCGCCACCATCGCGTAGACCATGCCGAGATAGCCGAAGATCGGCTTCTTGCTGAAGGTGCAAATGACGTGGCTGACGATCCCGAAGCCGGGCAGGATCATGATGTAGACCTCGGGGTGGCCGAAGAACCAGAACAGATGCTGGAACAGCACCGGATCGCCGCCGCCGGCCGGATCGAAGAAGGCGGTGCCGAAATTGCGGTCGCAGATCAGCATGGTGATCGCCGCCGCCAGCACCGGCACCGCCAGCACCAGCAGGAACGCCGTGATCAGCTCAGCCCAGATGAACAGCGGCATCTTGTGCAGCGTCATGCCGGGGGCGCGCATGTTGAAGATGGTGGTGATGAAGTTCATCGCCCCCAGGATCGAACTGGCGCCCGCCAGATGCAGCGCGAACAGGGTGCAGTCCATCCCCATGCCCGCCTCGTACGTGGCGTTGGACAGCGGCGGGTAGAGGGTCCAGCCGGAGCCCGACTCGCCCATGAACAGGCCGATGCAGATCAGCACGAAGGCGGGTGGCAGCAGCCAGAAACTGATGTTGTTCAGCCGCGGGAACGCCATGTCGGGGGCGCCGATCATCAGCGGGATGAACCAGTTGCCGAAGCCGCCGATCAGCGCGGGCATGACGGAGAAGAAGATCATCAACAGCCCGTGGCTGGTGACGATGGTGTTCCACTCCTGACCCGAGGTCACGATGGTGTTGTTCGGATGCTGCAACTGCATCCGCATGATCATGGACAGGGCGCCGCCCAGGGTGCCGCCGATGACGGCGAAGATCAGGTAGAGCGTGCCGATGTCTTTATGGTTCGTGCTGAACAGCCAGCGTTGCACGAACGTGGGGTGGTGGTCGTGATGATCGTCGTGCCCATGGGCGCCGTATCCGGGCGCATCATGGCCATGGGCGTCCTGTGTCGATTCAGCCATCGTCTGTCTCCTTCACGCACTGTCCCAAAGGGTCAGCGCTGAATCTCCTGAGGCGTGGTCTGCCCGGCGGCGGTCAGCACGCGGGTTCCCGCCGATCTTTCCGCCGGTGTTGTGCCCGCGGTTTTCTTGGTCTGATCCTCGACCCAGGTTTTGAACTCCGCTTCCGTGACCGCGCGGACGGCGATCGGCATGCGGCTGTGGTCCTGACCGCAGATCTGATTGCACTGCCCATAATAGACGCCTGGCTTGTCCGCCGATAGCCACATCTCGATCGTGCGCCCAGGAATAGCATACCGCTGTACGCCCAGGGCGGGGATGAAGAAACTGTGGATGACGTCGGCGCTGGTGGTCAGGATGCGGATTTTCTTGCCCGCCGGGATGACCATGGGATTATCGACCTCCAGCAGGCGGAGCTGGCCGGGCTTCAGATCCTCGTCGTGGATGTAGCGGCTCTCGACATCGACGTTGCCGTTATCGGGATAGGTGTACTGCCAGTACCACTGATGCCCCGTGACCTTCACGGTCAGGTCAGGATCGGGTGTCCGGTCGAGGTAATAGATCAGCTTGAACGACGGGATCGCCATGATCACCAGGATCAGCACGGGCAGCACCGTCCACGCGATCTCCAGCGTCGTGTTATGGCTGGTCTGACTGGGCACCGGATTGCGCTTCGCGTTGTAGCGCACGCAGACCCAGACCAGCAGCCCCGCGACGAAGAGCGTGATGATGGTGATCATCACCAGCACCAGATCGTGAAGCCAGATGATGTCGCGTTTCAGCGGGCTGAACGCCGGCTGCATGCCCATTTCCCAGGGCTTCGGCGCCTGGGCGCCCGCCGGATGCGAAACGACTCCCGCCAGGAGCGGGATCAGGAGGGAGAACAACACGGCGGAAAGCCGCTTCGGAAGCTGCATGGACCGAATACCCCGTTACGAACCCGGCTGGCGCCGCCCACCGGGATTTCAGTGACATGGCCTAATGGAGGCACGGCGGGAGATCAAGGGTGGGGCTGGCGAAGGGTGATGGCCGCGCGTCGTGCCGCCGCCGGGAAACGGACCTGGACCGCGATCGAAGGCCGCGCGTCCCATGCGCGATCACCCGGAAAGCGATTGAGCGTCCCGAAGGGCGCCCTTTGGTCGCACTCGGCTACCGCTTGCGGCCCGCGTTGCGCGGACACGGGATGAACCCGCCAGGGGACGTTCTCACAGCCGATCCGCCGTCCCGCCAGACATCGTATGGCGCAAAGTCCGGTTCGCTTCAATCCGGCGATGGAATCACAGGGGCGAGAAAACTTCGGTGTCCCTCCGGCAGGCGTGCAAGGGTTGATGGCGCCGACAGGTTTCACCACGGAGTTCACGAAGAACCACGCAGAAAGAGATTACAGCGCGTGCCGCGCATCCCTGGTTTCAGGGTGAAGCCTCTGTGCGGCTCCGTGGTTCTCCGTGATCTCCGTGGTGAGAAGCTTTAGGGCGCCCTCAACCCGCTCGGACTTTCCGGACGGACACGCGGCGAACGCCCCCCTCTCACCCCCGCGTCCGCGCCTGAATCCGCGGCGCCGCATGGTGCGGATCGACCGCGAGGTAACGGTGCGGCCGCTCGGACGCCGTCTGGAACACGCTCACCTGGGCCAGCAGGCGCACATCGTCTTCCGTGTGGCGGGTCGCCTCCCGCAGATGGTCGGTCCAGTTTTCCATGGACCAGACTTCCAGCCAGCCCTCGGGGTGGGCCACATCCTCATAGACCCGCCAGAACATCGCGCCGCCGCGGCCGCGGACATGATGCACCTCGCGCATCAGCGCCAGGAATTCCATGCGCCGCTCGGGCGGGACGCGGTAAGGCACGGTTTCCAGGATGCGGCCATGCGCGTGACGCAGGATGCCCATCAGTTCCGGCGCGGGCGCCTCCGGTCCTTGCAGATCGGGGGCGGGGGTGATGTCCGGGGCGGGCGCCGCCGCCTCGATCGGCGCGTGACGCGCCAGCAGCATCAGCACCAGCCCGACGCCGGCCGCCGCCAGGAACGTGTGGGGCAGGCCGATATGACCGCCCGTGATGCCCCAGCCGAACGATCCCACGGTCAGCGCGCCGTTCTGCGCGAGCTGGTAGATCGACAGCGTGCGCGCGCGCACCCAGGGCGGACACACCAACTGCGCGGCGGCCTGGATCGTGGCATAGGCGGCGGTCCAGCCAACCCCGAACAGCAACATGCCGAACGCCGCGAAAGCCCAGTGACTGGCCAGCCCGACCAGCGCCATGCCCGCGCAGGAGAACAGGCTGCACGCCACCACCGTGGCGCCCCGGCTCAGTTTGCCGCGCACCACCGGCAGCAACATGCCCGAGGTCACGCCGCCCACCCCCATCATCCCCAGGATGACCCCGTACATCCCCGGCCCCAGGTTCAGGTCGTGCCGCACATACAACGGCAGCAAAGCCCAGGGGGCGGAGGCGGGGATGGAATAGGCGACGGTGCGGACCATGGCGCGCTGGAGCGCGGGCGTGTTGCGCACGAAGCGCATGCCCGCGCGCATGGCGGAGAGCAGATGCTCCTTCGGCAGCCCGGTGAAACGCCTCCCGCGCCTGCGCCACAGGATCAGCGCGCCGATCACCGCGAAGATCGAGGCCGCGTAAAGGGAAAACGCCAGCCCGGAGCCGCCCAGGAGGATCAGGAAGCCCGCCAGCGCCGGGCCGATGGCGCGGGTCAGGTTGAAGCCGATGCCGTTGAGGGTGATCGCGGCGACCAGGTCTTCGCGCGGGACCAGTTCGGGGATGATGGCGCTCCAGGCCGGGGCGGTCAGCGCGGCGCCGATGCCGATCGCGAAGGTCAGGATCAGCAGCCACGCCGCCGTCATGCCGCCGGTGATCGTCAGCACCGCGAGCAGGATCGCCGACGCCACCGTCCAGACCTGGGTGCCGATCAGGAAGATCCGCCGGTCCACGATGTCGGCCATCGCCCCGCCCGGCAAGGCGAGCAGGAACACCGGCATGATGGTCGCCGCCTGCACCATCGCCACGGTCAGCGGCTCGGGCGAGAGTGTCGTCATCAGCCAGCCCGCGCCGGTGTTCTGCAACCAGGTGCCAAGCCACACCACGACGCTGGCGAGCCACAGCGTGCGAAACGTTCCATTGCGCAACGGCACGAGCGCCGGGGGCAGCCGCATGATCGTGTTCTCTCCGTTCGGGAACGGGGGCTATAGACCATCCATGGGGCGGCGTGACACTGTTTCGTTACAAAATCAGCCGGGTCCATTACAAAATCTGGCGTGTACGCGCCATGCGCGGCCAACGGATGCGCGATTGATGAAAGTTCTGTGGCGATGAAAATCTTCTGGCACGACGCGCAACTGAAACACACGCCCCGCTTCTTCCTTTTGCGCGGCCAGCCCCGCCCGAATTTCGAGGTTCCGGCGCGGGCCTCCGCCTTGCTCGCCGCCTGCCAGGCGATGAAGCTGGACATCGTGACGCCACCCGCGGCCGGGGACGCGGCGCTGCTGACGGTGCACGACGCGGCCTATCTGGCGTTCCTGCGCGGCGCCCATGCCGCCTGGTCCGCTCTGGGCGACGCGGGCGGGGAAGTGGTGGCCAACAGCCATCCCTCCGGTGAAAGCCTGACGCACGGCGCCCGTGTGCCGGAGCATGTCGTGGGTCAGGCCGGCTGGTTCACCGCCGACGCCGCCTGTCCGATCGGCCCCCACACCTGGGAAGCCGCGGCATGGGCCGCCGCCTGCGCCCTCGCCACGGCGGAGGAGGTGTCACAAGGCCGTTCCGCCTACGCCCTGGCGCGTCCCCCTGGACATCATGCATACCACGCCCGCGCGGGCGGCCATTGTTACATCAACAACGCCGCCCTGGCCGCCGAACGCCTGCGCGCCCTGGGCGCCAAACGCGTGGCGGTGCTGGACATCGACAGCCATCACGGCAACGGCACGCAAGGCATCTTCTGGGACCGCCCGGACGTGCTGTTCGTCTCCCTGCACGGCGATCCCAACCACTATTACCCGTGGTTCACCGGCCATGCCGCCGAACGCGGCGGCGGGCCGGGTGAGGGCTTCACGCTGAACCTCCCCTTGCCCATCGGCACCGGCGACCCCGGCTGGCTCGAAGCCCTGAACACCGGCCTCGCAGCCATTCGCGCCTTCCACCCCGATGCCCTCGTCCTCAGCCTGGGCTTCGATGCCTCGGAGCACGAGCCTTTGAACGCCCTGGCCGTGACCGCGGACGGGTTCGCCCAGGCGGGGGCGGCGATCGGCGCCCTGCGCCTGCCCACGGCGATCGTTCAGGAAGGCGGCTACGCCGTTCCGTATCTGGGACCGCTGCTGACCCGGTTCCTGGAAGGGTTTGGCGGCTGATCGTCCAGAGGCGGGCGGGAGACGGTTACTCTCCCCCGATCCCCGGCCGGTAATCGAACCGCTCGCCCGCTTCCTTTCCGGCGCTGAACGCATCGGGGATCACCTTCCGCCGCGAGGCGTTGACCGCCCGGAACGTCAGACCCAGACGTTCCATTTCCTCCTCGATCATGGAGCGCTTGACCGGCACCAGGGCGCGTCCGTTGGTGGCGCCTCCGGCCACGTCCCGCGCCTGGCGCAGCGCCTGAAGTTTCTCGATGATGCCGCGCGCCAGACCGAACTGAAACGAACCCGTGGCCGACCGGCGCTGGCTGGTGTGGACGGAAGCGTAAAAATCACCGGCCTGAAACGTGGCGGTCTCGGTCGTGAAGACCAGAGCGATCAGGTCGTGCAAATAGACCGCCGCCTGCACATCGGCGGGCAGGCCGAAGAAGATGTACCGCAGCAAACCATTTTCGGAGGTCTCCCCCCAGACGCGGCAATCGAAGAACGTGGCGATCGTCCCCATGCAATCGTCGATCGGCCCGCGCCGCTTGCGGTTGGTATCGACGCCGATGCCCTCGCAGTTTTGTTTGCGCAGATCGAGTTCGCTGAGGCTCAACCCATGCCGGTCGAGCAGTTCAGCGACTTTTTCCGCCGCCGCCAGGGCTTCCTGTTCGGTGCAGCCCTGTTCGACCGTTTTCTCCCGCAGCGCGCGGATGCGCTGCACCAGCCGGTCGAGATCGCCGCTCGCGCTGGCGGGCCGGCCCGCCGCCAGCCGCGCCCGTTCGCGCAACGTGTCGAGCAGGACTTTCGCCTCCCGCGGATAATCGCCGCGCGCGATGGCGGCGTCGAGCGTGGCCGCGGCGGCATCGAGGTCCTTCCGCCCCAGCCCATGCGCTTCCCGCACGGCCATGGTTTCCACCAGCACCACGGCGATCCGCCGGTAGGCCTCCGTCAGCCGTTTCGCCCCGCCATCCCGCGCGATGCTGACGCTGACCAGCGCGTTCACCAGTGGCAACTGGCCGACGAATTCCCTGGCGCGCGCGGTTTCCTCCGGACCGGGCTCACCATCCAGCGCGGCCCAGTGGGCGGCGAGCGCGTCGAGGGGGTTGTGCTCCGGGTCGAAGGGGAGTTTCGGTTTCCGCCGCTCCCCGGCCGGTGTGCCCTGGCGCACCCTGTGCC
>JAYVCG010000047.1:0-4257 GCA_043750075.1 Acetobacteraceae bacterium
TTTCACGCCATCACGGGCTGAACCCGTTTCAACCGCAACCACCCGACCGCGGCCAGCGCCACCGCCACCAGCACCAGCGAGAACCAGTTCAGCATGAACCAGCCCAGGTGTTCTTGCAGGAAGCCGGCCAGGAAGCTCGCGGCCGCGGTGGTGCCGAAGATCAGGAAGTCGTTCAGCGCCTGGGTTTTGCCGCGCTCGGAGGGGCGGTAGGTGGTGGTGACCAGGGTGGTCGCGCCGATATAGAGAAAATTCCAGCCGACGCCGTTCAGCATCAGGGCGAGGCGGAAATTCCACTCGTTCATGCCCATCAGGCCCAGGGCGATGCCGGCGAGCAGTCCCGCGACTCCCCACAGCATGATGGTGCTGACGCCGAAGCGCTGGATGAGATTGCCGGTGAAGAACGAGGGCACGAACATCCCCATGACATGGAGAAAGATGACCCAGTGCGCTTCGGTGTGCGGCAGGCCGCAGGCGACGATGGCCAGCGGGGAGGCGCTCATGAGGAACGACATGGTGCCGAACGCCATCATGGCGGTGATGACGGAGAGGAAGAAGGCGGGTTGCGCCGCGATCACCCACAGGGAGCGCGGGGGAAGCTCGGCCTTCACCGGACCGGTTTGAGCGGGGACGGGGGTGGAGTCGGGGAAGGTGATGAACGACATCACCGTGAAGACGACGATGTGCAGTCCGATCATCGCGGCGTAGGTCGCCAGGTACAGCGGCATCACCTGATCGTGGGTCCAGCGCGCCAGGCCAGGTCCGATCACGCCCGCCGCGACGCCGCCCGCCGTGACCCAGGAGATGGCCTTGGCGCGCAGGGGGGCTGGCACCAGCTCCACCGCCGCGAACCGGTACATCTGTAAGTTCGCCACCGCGAAGCCGAGGATCAGCCCGCCCAGGCACATCAGGGGGAAGCTGGCGGTCCAGAGGCCGAATCCGCAGGTGGAGGCTCCGATCATGCCGACCGTGGAGCCTAACCGGAAGCCGAACTTCCGCCCTCTGCGCTGCATCAGCATGGCGGCGGGGAAGACCGACAGCATGACGCCGAGGTGCTGGAGGGTGACCGGCAGGGTGGCGAGGTCGCGCACACTCATGAAGGTGACGACGGAGAGGGCGGTGGCGGTGAACATCATCGTGTTCGCGGCCTGGCCGAGTGCCTGGCAGGATGCCAGCAGGAGGAGATTCACCTTCGAAAAGGGTGCGGTGGGGGAGTTCATCATTCTGTCCGGGACGTTTGCAGGAAAATCTAGCAGTGTCTTTGGGTGCGGCAAGGGATCGGCGCACAGGGCGGCCATGCGCGGGGCGTTGCCCCGGCCCCACCAGGAGGCTTTGCCTCCTGGACCTCCACCAAGGGCGACAGCCCTTGGAACCCATCCATTGGTGACTCCCTGGATGGGGTCCAGGTGCCTGGCACGTCATGCGACGCATGCCAAGGGCATGACGCGGGGCGCGGGGCGGCACCCCGGCTTTTCACCGCGAACGCCAGACCAGCGGCGCCATCCCCATCGCCACCACCGCAACGAACACCCCCACCCGCCGGAGCAGCGTCTCCAACGGCCCCCCTCCACCCTCCAGCACCAGCGCCGCCACGACGCCCGCCACCACGATCACCAAAGCAGGCACCCCGGCCCGCAACGGGCGCAGCGGCCCCACGCCAAGCGCCCGCCCGTTCACCCACAGGCTATAGGGACTGACGAACACCTGCGCCCCGCACCACACCAGCACCGCCTCCCACGGCGTCCCCGGACGCGCCAGCGGCACCAGCACCAGCGTCGCGGCCAGACCGGCCAGATTGGCGAACAACGTGAACCGCGCGCCCCCCGCCGCCACCAGCGCCACGCCCGAGGGAAACATCAACGCCAGCAAACCCATCAATCCGGCCAGGGGCACCGCCGCCTCCCCCGCCTGCCGCCATGCCGGCCCCAGGATCAGCGCGGTGAGCGGCGCCAATGCCAGCACGAGCCCCCCGCACACCGGCAGCGTCACACACGCCGACACCCTCAACAGCCGGTCCACCTGAATCAGCAACGCGCCACGGTCATGCTGATGCGCGGACAGAATCGGCAGCAGCAACCGCCACAACGCGGTGAAGGTGATCTCCCGCACCGTGTCCGCCAGCCGGAACGCGACATGGATCTGGCCCAGGGCGGCGGGTCCGGCGATGCCGCCGGCGAGCAGAATGAACAGGCGGTAGCGGCCGATTTGCGTCAACGTGCTGGCGGTCAGCGGCAACCCGACGCGCGACAGGCTCCGCACGTCAGACCAGCGCCAGACGACGCGCGGCCACCAGCCGGTGCCTCCGATCAGCACGAGGGCGGCGATCAACGAGGCCGTGGCCTGTTGCGCCACCACGGACCAGGCGCCCGCTCCCCGCGCGGCGAGCACGATGCCCATGCCCATGCCCAGACTCTGGCCGATGAGCGTGCGCGCCGCCAGCGTGCCATACCGGCGGCGGCGGGTCAGCAGGCCCTGGAACGCTCCGGCCATGCCAATGAACGGAAAGGGCAGGGCCAGCAGCAGCGCCATCGCCACCAGCCGCGGATCGCCGAGCATCCAGGCCAGCGCCCACCCCGACCCCGCCTGCGCCACCGCCGCGCCGCAGCCCGTGGCGGTGGACGCCCAGACGGCGCTGGACAAAACGCTGTCGTCGATGGTGGCGCGCTGCACGATGGCGTCCGCGAACAACCCGTTGACCCCGACCCAGAGCAGCACATGCACCGCGACCGCGGCGGCGCCCATGCCCAATTCCGATGGGCCGATCAAACGCGCGATGACGAAGGCGGCGAGGAGGGAGAACAGCGCCGCGCCACCTGCCTCCAGCGCCGACCACAGAACGGCGCGGTTCACGCGGAGGTCATGCTTTCCTGACCGCCGGTCAGGATCATGCGCCCTTCCGTCGTGAACGCCTTCTGTCATGCTCCCTCCTGGACCCCCCTCCTGGACCCCCCTCTTGGGCCGGCGGAACAAGACGGGCAGGGTCAGGAACACGACGCAGGCGGGCAGCCAGACGACACGGCTCTGATAGCGGTCGTGCGGGGTGGAAAGCGCGCCGGTGATCGTGGCGCTGACCGGCAGCGTCAGCAACGCCACCGCCAGAAACAACGTGGCCGGATGCCCGCGCCGCCAGGTAAGCGGCAACAGGACCAGGGCCGCGGCGATCCCGGCCAGCGCCACCCCCCAATGCAGCGCGGCGAGCGCGGCGGGCACCGCCAGATCGTTCCGCTGCTGACGGGCGTTGTGGTAGGCGGCTTGCTCACGCGGGGGAAAATCCGCCTCGATCCGCGGGCTGACCTGGAGGGGCCAGGCTTCCAGCCCATCGCCGCTCTCGAACCGGGTCAGTTGTTCGAGCGCGTTGCTCCAGGCGGCGCGCAGCGCCTGACCGGGAGCGGCGCGCAGGGCGGCGTGGATGATGGCGTCCGCGTCCGCCGAGACCGCCTTGTGCCCGCCCGCCAGCATGACCGGGCTGGCGGGTTGCCACAGAAAGTCATCCGACGACGGAGGAAAATGATCGAGATACGGACACAGCCGCCACCCGGCCCCCGGACACTCGCGCCGCAGCACCATCATCCCTGGGCCATCGTAAATCACCCGCGCCAGCAGGAACACGTTGCCATACGGGGAAAGCGCGAACCGCCCATGCCCGGCCACGTTCATCGCCAGCAGCGCCGCGATCCCCAGCACGGGAGCCAGCAGCGGCGCCAGCCTGATGGCGTGCGGGCGAAAGCGGCGGCCGCGCCATCGGGCCAGCCACACGCCATGCCGCGCGGCGCGAAGGCAAGGGAATAACACCACAAAGACACAAAGACACAAAGAAGAACGGTGCCCCATGGGAGATGCCCCCACGGGAGATGTTCCCATGGGAGATATCCCCACGGGAGATGTCTTTGTGTCTTTGTGTCTTTGTGGTGTCATTCCCTTCAGGGCATCGCGCTCCCCCGGTATCGTGGACGGGTGGAATAACGTTTCACCACGGAACAGGTCCGGCGCCGCCTGGGAAGCACGATGCGGCGTGGCGGCGGGCTCCGCTGGTCTGGCCACGAACACCCAGGCCAGCGGAAGGGCGAACCCCAGCAGAACCAGGGACAAAAGCACGCTGGATTGTTGCACGGCGATCATGAACGCGGCCAGCCCGGTCATCGCCGCGCGTTCCCAGGCCGGGAAACGGAAAGGCGTGAAGACCAGGATGCTCAGCAGCAGCACCAGCAATGGGGTGAACAGGTCGGGCATCACCTCGGACACGATCCAGGGAAACCATGA
>JAYVCG010000048.1:0-7715 GCA_043750075.1 Acetobacteraceae bacterium
GTTCTGTGCCGGGGGCATGCCCCCGGCACAGAACAAGAACGAAGCGGACAGATCACGAGCTACATAAACCGGACACGTTGACGAGCTAGGGACACCCAGGGTCCGGGCTGGGCGCCCGGCATCGGGGCCGCCGTGAGGAAAGGCAAGATTCACTTCCGGGAGTTCTCAGAAACTCAGAGACCCGGAGTTCTTCATGCGTCAGCCGCGTGCGCTTCCGGATACCGCGCGGCCCATCGTCCGCCGGACCGCGGACGTGCCCGCGCGGTCAGGTTTCACGGTGCGCCCCGCCAGGTTCGCGTGGCGATCCGCGTTTGAACGGGGAAACCTTCAACTTCGCGCAGGCGGAAAGCCCCATTTTTTAACCGCGGATGAACGCGGATGAACGCGGATGTTGGGCAAGGGTGTGAAGACGCGCGCCGCCCTGGGCGGTGTTCTCCTTCTGCTCCGCCGATGCACGATCGGGATCAGGGAAGGCGCTGCGCGCGGTGCCCTGAGGCGGCCCTTGTCCTGTCCACCCCGCCCAACATCCGGCCTTCATCCGCGGATATCCGCGTGCATCCGCGGCTAAAAAATGTGTCTCTCGCCCAGTACGGAGCTGAAGGCGAAAGCCCCCGGCGCATGACCGCCTGACCGCACGCGTGGACGCAATCCATGATGATGTGGACACGCCTCGGGTCATGCGAACCAGGAAGTCCGGTCAGGAGAGAAAACCTTGCCGCCGCCGCCTGGCTTTCCCGTGAACCCCCGCGGACCCTGTTCCCACCCCGGCATGGACCGCCCCCCCAACACCCGCTACCCTCTCCTGGGCGTTCAACAAGAAAGAGGCAGAAGTGGCGAGACCCGAGGTCACCCTACCCCCCGATGGCCTGATCGCGGTGGTGAAACGCGACTGTCCGACCTGCGAACTGACGGCCCCCGTGCTGGCGGAACTCGCCGCGCATGGTGTGCTGACCGTTTACACCCAGGACGATCCCGCCTTCCCCGAAACCGTCCCCGGCCGCATCGATGACACGGCGCTGAACGTATCCCACAGCCTGAAGGTGGAAATCGTCCCCACCCTGATCCGCCGCGCCGAGGGCCGGGAAATTGACCGCACCTACGGCTGGGACCGCGCCGAATGGGAGCGCGTCAGCGGCTTTCAGGGCATCGGCGCCGGACTGCCCGCGTTCCGGCCCGGCTGCGGCGCGCGCAACGTCGAGCCCGGCACGATCGAGGATCTGCTCATCCGCTTCGAGGAAACCGGCCTCACCGCCCGTAACGTCGTACTGGGCGACGATGAGGACGAGTTCGAGGCCACGTTCGAACGCGGCTGGTCCGATGGACTGCCCGTGGTGCCGCCCACCGCGAAACGGGTGCTGCGGATGCTGGCGGGCACCACCCGCGATCCGAAGGAAATCGTCGGCCTCTGCCCGCCCAACCTGATCCCGCTGACGGTGGAGAAAATCGCCATCAACGCGGTGATGGCGGGCTGTAAACCCGAATATTTGCCCGTTGTGCTGGCGGCGGTGGAAGCGGCGCTCGATCCGGCGTTCTCCATGCATGGCGTGCTGGCGACGACGATGTTCGTCGGCCCCGTGCTGGTGGTGAACGGCCCCATCCGCCGCCAGATCGGCATGAACGCCCAAGGCAACGCATTGGGCCAGGGCAACCGGGCCAACGCCACCATTGGGCGGGCGTTACAGTTGGTCATCCGCAACGTCGGCGGCGGACGCCCGCGGGAGGTCGATCGCGCCACCCTCGGCAATCCGGGGAAATACACCTACTGCTTCGCCGAGGACGAGGAAGGCTCTTCCTGGGAACCGCTGTCCACCGATTTCGGCGTCGCGCGCGGCGTCTCGGCGGTGACGGTGTTCGCCGGTTTTGGGCTCCAGGGCGTGGTCGATCAGAAGTCACGCGATCCGGAAAGTCTGTCGCGCAGCATCGCGGAATCGTTGAAAGCGATCCACAACGTCAAGCTCGCCCCGGCCTGCGACGCGATGCTGGTGGTCTGCCCCGAACACGAGCGCACTTTTCGAAATGCGGGCTGGAGCAAGGCGCGGCTGCACCAGGAACTCGAAAAACTCTGCGAAATTCCCGGTGAAATGCTGGTCGCGGGCGCGCGCGGCATCGCCGAGGGATACGCGCCCGCGGTACTGGGCAAGACCCGTAACAAATTCCGTCCGGGCGGTCTGTTGATCGTCCGCGCGGGCGGTGGCGCCGGGATGTTCTCCGGCATCATCGGCGGCTGGTCGGCCGGTGGCGCCGCCGGTTCTTTACCCGTGACGAAGGAGGTGAAAACGTGACCGTCTTATTGGACCCGACATCGGAACAAAGCCCGATGGCGCGCGAACGGCTTACCCGGCCAGACCGGCTGGAGGGGCTGACGGTGGGCCTGCTCGATATTTCCAAACCGCGCGGGGACGTGTTCCTCGACCGGCTGGACACGCTGCTGAGCCAGCGCGGCATCACCGTCAAACGCTACATGAAACCCACCGTCGCCAAACCCGCGCCGCTGCCGTTGCGGCAGCAGATCGTGGGCGAAGTGGATCTGGTGATCGAAGGGCTGGCGGACTGAGGCTCCTGCACGTCGTGCTGTACGCATGACCTCGCGGATCTTGAGTCCCTCGGCATTCCCTCGGTCGGTGTCGCCACCACCGAGTTCATCGACGCCGCCGCCGTTCAGTCCAAGGCGCTTGGCACCGATCCGGCTTATGTGTTCGTTCAGCATCCGGTGCAGGATCGCACCGACGACGAATTGCGGAAGATGGCCGACGATCACCTGGAGGCGATCCTCGCCCTGCTGGTGAAGAAAGCCTGACATATGCGTGGGGTGAACACCGCGTTCACCCCATCGCGTCCTCCGCCGACCGGATCACATGGCGCAGATCGCCGGTGCGGCGCGTGACGCCAACGCCATCCAGCCATTCCAGCACGATGATCGCCAGGTTGCGGCCAAGGCCCGACCGTTTGTTGAACTCCGCCGCCGTGAACCCGGCTTCCTCCGCTTCCGCCGCGAGGCCGTGTGCCAGTTGGCCCAGTGTGAGGATGGTTTCGGGGAGGAAGAAGCGGTTGCCCGCCACGCGCACCAGCCGTCCGAAACGTTCGAGGCGCAGCAGCAGCGCTTCCATCGCCTCTGGCTCCATCCCCATTTCCTCCGCCAGTTCCCGCACCCTTGGCGGCCGCGGATCGGTCTTCATCAGCGCGGTTTTGATGCGCGTCCACCACGCCTCATCCAGCGGCGCCAGCACCGGCTGGTGATCCGGCAGACGCCACGCCACACCCTCACGCACGATGGCGCCGCGTTCCCGCAACACGTCCAGCACCGCGCCGCTGATGCTGTCAGGCAGAGCGCCCGCCATGCGCGCCAGTTCGGCCCGCCCCGGTCCCATCTCATCGGGACGCGCCGCGTGCCACGCACGCAACTGCCGCGACACAGTCTCGCCAACCCGTTCGATCGTTGCCGATGAAACCAGAACCGGCGCGGCGGCGGACCCAATGCGGATCGCGTCCCCTTCCAGAACGGGTGAGAAAAGAACAGGCAGATTCCGCGTCAGGGCGAAATGCCGGAGATCGGCCCATCCCTCCGCCGCCAGCAAAGCCCGGAACGCCGCCGCCGGATCAGCCAGCGCGTGCGCCGCGAGCGAGGCCTCACGCTGCTCCCGCCGCACCCGCCGGTCTGGCGAGAACGGGTCGATCACATGCCCGCCCGCCACCACGCGGCCCGTGGAATCATCCCGCAGGACCAAACGATCCCCATACAAACACGCCCCCGGCTGATCCAGCGTCAGAGTAACGAACCCTTCCTCCCCCGGCACGAAATCCTTGCCGGTCCGCGTCAGCACGCGCCCGCCCGACGCGGTGGCGCCGAAATGAACATGTACACGGGTGGCATGACGCGGACCACGATCTTCGACCGCGCGCACCAGCGCGTCGATCCGTTGCGTGGGCGCGTGCAAATCCGGATCAATCAGCCAATCTCCCCGCCGCAACCTCGCCTTTTCCACCCGCGGCCCACTAATCGCCACCGCGCACCGATCCCCCTCCTGGGCTTTTTGCGCGGCTTCATGATGCACTTGCAAACCCCGCACCCGCGCCGCGAGACGCGAGGGCGACAACAGCAAACGATCGCCCACCGAAACGCTGCCCGCCGCGACCGTTCCGGTCACGACAAGACCCGTGCCGGTGGAGGAAAAACTCCGGTCGATCGCCAGCCGGAACCGTCCTTTGGCATCGCGCGCCCGGTGCGCCGCGATTTTTGTCTCGATATACGCCAGCAGCGCGGGAATCCCGGCCCCCGTGATACTTGATGCCTCCATCACCGGCGCCGCGCGATACCCCGCGCGATCCAGCACATCGCGCACCTCAGCCCGCGCCATGTCGAGCCGCGCGGCATCCACCCGGTCGATCTTGCTGATGACGGCGGCGATGTCCGTCACCCCCGTCAGGCGCAGGATCGACAAATGCTCCCGCGTTTGCGGCATCGGCCCATCATCGGCGGCGATCACCAGCAGCACCGTGTCAATCGACAACACCCCCGCCAGCATGTTGCCAAGAAACCGTTCGTGACCCGGAACATCGACGAACCCCGCCAGCGCGCCCGAGGACAGACGCACATGCGCGAAGCCGAGATCGATCGTCATGCCGCGCTTTTTTTCTTCCGGCAGACGATCCGCGTCAATGCCGGTCAACGCACGGATCAGCGCCGTCTTGCCATGATCGACATGCCCGGCCAAAGCGATGATCATGCGATGAAAATCATCGTGGCGGCATGCATTGAGGCAATCGCCCGAAAGGACGCGGCTGGCCAGGGAAGCCACGGGCCAGGACCGTGGCGGCGTGAAGCAAAAGGCAAGAAATTCAACCGCCGATGCACGCCGATGAACGCGGATATTTTCGAATGGTGGCACGGTCCGTGCGTCCGCTCGAAAGCATCCGCGTTCATCGGCGTGCATCGGCGGTTGAATTTTCTTTTCCACCAGCGCGCCGGTCTCTCCCATGAGGCATGGAAACTCCCGTCAGGCCGCAGCCCAGGAGTTTTCATTTTGGTAAGGTTCCGGCGGGCCGCCCGCCGCGGGTGATCGCCTCCGCTTCCTTCCGGCTGCTGGCGGGCTGCCATCCTCCCGCCAGCAAACACGACCGGTACGCGCTGCTTCTGGGCTGGCTGTTGGCATCGACGGTGGAATAAGCGGGGGGGACATATTCCCCGCCCACCGTGACACAGTGCTGGCCTTGCGGCGTTGTATGACACTCCGTCCGGATCGGCGCCACGTATCCCGTGCTGATCAGCACGATCTGCAAACTCTGAGGAAAACGCGCGAACGATTCCGTTTCGCACCGGGCCTTGGCGGCTTCCAGTTGGGCTGGCGTGCCGCCAGGTTTGGCCCAGTACGTGCAGCCCGCCACCAGGCCAGCCGCCAGCAGCGTCAACGCGAGCGAGCGCATGTGCGTCAGTCCTCGATTTCGATCACCGCGTCCACCGCGAAGGCGCCCTCGCCCTCCGGCATCGCGAAGACCGGGTTGAGATCGATGGATACCAGCTTCGGACCGGCGGCGGCGGCGAAGGCGGACAGCCGCGAGAGGGTTTCCGCCAGGGCCTTCACATCGGCCTTCTTCCGCCCGCGCGCGCCCAGTAACAGGGGCGCGCCCTTGATGGAGCGGATCATGTCCTCAGCCACATCGGGGCCGAACGGGCAGCGGCGGAACACGACATCCTTCAGAATTTCAACGAAGATGCCGCCAAGGCCAAACATGGCGATGGGACCGAAGACCGGATCGCGATGCACGCCGAGGATGCACTCGACGCCGCCCTTGAGTTGTTTCGCCACCAGCACGCCCTCGATCCGCGCGGCGGGCGCGGCGGTTTTCGCGCGTCGCAGCAACAGCGCGTGGCCTTCCCGCACCGCGTTCGCGTCCGGAACGTCCAGCAGCACGCCGCCGATCTCGGATTTGTGCAGAATGTCCGGCGACAGGATTTTCATCACGACCGGGTAACCGAATTTTTCCGCGGCCGCGACGGCCTGTTCGGGTGTCACGCATTCCGCCTCGGGCGCCGAGGCGATGCCCGCGGTGGCCAGCAGACGTTTCGCCTCAGCCTCGGTGGGGGTTTTCGCGGGCAGCGTCACGGCGGGCACCGTTGGCGCGGGCATGCCCGCTTTGGCCGCGAAACCGGCGCCGAACCGTCCCATGGCGTCGATCGCGACCACGGCGCGGGTGGGGTCTTCATGGATCACCCAGCCGTCGGCTTCCAGTTCGTCGCGTCCCTCCGGCGGCACGATCACCGACAAGGCATAGAGCCTGCCAGGGTTTTCCGTCATGACCGCGTTGAGCTGCTCGCGGATCGCGGGCCAGCGGCGCGATGAGGCGGTCATGCTGAAAAAGCCAAGCACCGAGGCATAGCCGCCATCGCGCACCATCGATTCCGTGAAGGTCTTCACCAGCGTCACATCGTTCGACACCTGCGCCGTGGCATCGACCGGATTGCGGGGCGCGCAGAACGGCACCAGTGCGCGCAGTTTCTTTTGCGCGTCCATGGGCATTTCCGGCATCGACAACCCGAGACTTTCCGCCACGTCGGAAATCAGCACACCCGCGCCGCCGGAGACGGTGATGACGCCAAGCGTGTTGTTCACCGGATAAATCTTGCGCGTCGCGGTATGGGCGATGTCGAGCATTTCCTCGGAATTGCGCGCCCGGTAGACGCCGAACTCGCGCATCACCGCTTCCGTCACCGCGTCGTCCCCGGCGATCGAGGCGGTGTGCGATTTCGCCGCCTTGGTGCCGAGTTCGCTGCGGCCCACCTTCTGCATGACGATGGGTTTCCTCGCCGCGCGGGCAGCTTCCAGCGCGGCGATCAGGCCGGGCGCCTCGCGGATGCCCTCGGCGTAGACGGCGATCACATCGACCTCATCGTTCTCCGCCAGCCAGCCGATGCATTCGCCAACGGTGACATCGCCCTCGTTGCCGGTCATCACGCACAGCGAAGCGCCGATGCCGCGATTGCGCGCCAATGTATAGAGATGCGTGCCATAGGCGCCCGACTGGCTGGCGATGCCGATGCGGCCCGGCACCGGCCAGCCACTGTCGAAGGACGAGGAAAACGTCGCGTAATACGCCCGCCGCGCGTCGAACACGCCGAGACAGTTGGGGCCGAGGATGCGCATGCCGTACGAACGCGCGGTGGCGACCATTTTCTGTTGCGCGGCCTCGCCCGCCTCGTCCATCTCGGCGAAACCGGCGGTGAACATGACGATGCCCTTGACGCCGCGTTTGCCAAGATCCTCGATCGCGGCGGCCGCGACCTCGGCGGCGACGGCGACGATGGCGACATCCGGGGTTTCCGGCAGGTCGGCGATCGAGGCATAGGCTTTCAGACCCTGCACTTCCGCGCGGTTGGGATTGATCGGGTAGAGCCCGCCCTGAAACCCTTGCGACAGCATGTAGGCGATGGGCCGCCCGGAAATGCGCGTCGGGTCGGAGGAGGCTCCGAGGACAGCGACCGAACGCGGCGCCAGCAATGGCGTGAGACCGGAGAAGCGGCTGGACATGACGGACCTTTCCAACAGATGACGGACCGCGGACCGGTCCTGGCGTTGGTGTCAGTCTGGCGTCCCTGCTCAGGAACGGCAACCCGGCCGCAACGCCTGTGTGGCTAGCTCGTGATCTGTCCGGTTTTCGTAGCTCGTGAAGTGTCCGGTCGTATGGGCCTCCAGGAATGGAGGATTTCATGGACCGGGCGC
>JAYVCG010000049.1:0-6342 GCA_043750075.1 Acetobacteraceae bacterium
AAGGGGGAGACAACGCCCTCCCCCGCGTAATCGGCATACCCCACGCTGGCGAGCGCCGCCGCGATCTTGCGGCGGGCGCTGACCTCGATCTGATGCACCCGGACGGGGGTGACGCCAAAACGCGCGGCGAACGTTTCGAGGGAAGGCACCTGATCCGTGTCGGCCATGCACCGGGTCAGAAACAAAAGACGTTCCCGTTCCCCGAGGATTTCGTTGGCCAGGGCGTGCAGCCGGGTCCGTAACCGGTCGTGATCGAGGCGTTGGATCATGTCATCGGCAGTGGGCGCCGTTTCATCTTGCAAACCGCTTTCAGGTTCGCCCGTCCCGTCCTGGGGACCGAGGCTGGCGCGCGCGCCACGGAGATGATGCAACCCGGTCGCCACCTCGGCGGCGCTGAGGCCGATCCGATGACCGATGCGTTCATGCAGTTCCGTGTCCGTGGGATCGACCCCTTCCCGCGCGCAGGCCTTGCGCGCCTCGGCGAGGAGTTTGGAGGCGGATTGCGCCAGTTGCCGGTGGCCTTTCGACTCGGGCAGCCGCACGGGCCCGGTGTTGCGGCGGATGTAATCCTGAATGTGACAGCGGATCCATACCGCGGCATAGGCCGCCAGACGGGTGTCGAAGCGTTCCGTGTCGAACCGCATGATCGCGGTGTGCAGCCCCAGATGGCCGGCGTTGATCAAATCGTCATGGTCGATATCGGAGCGGCGGTGTCTGGCGGCGATCGCGGCCACGAGCTTGCCATGGCTCATCCAGAGTTCGGTCAGGGCGGTTCTGCTGTCATCGGCCGGGTCCGTTGACCGTGCCCGTGTCAGCAGAGCCCGTTCCCTGGCTTCCTCCAAATTCGGTACGTCATGAATGCGTGTCGCCATCCTTACGGACGGCATCAAACCTCGGTCCATGGTGATTCCCCAACAATGCCCATTTCCCTGTCGCGCCGGTCATTCCCCAACGGCCGGCGTGAATGTTTTTTTCAGTCGAATCCTCACGGTGCAGGCAGATCAGATCCTTCTCATGAAAAGAAGCGTGACGCCGTGTCATCAATCATCGCCACGGTGCCCAAACGTGAATGCTTCCTTAACACAACGTTAATCATGGCGATGGTACGTATCATGCGTATGGCGCCGCTGTATCATTTGTATTGTTCCCAAAAAATCCTGGAGCTTTATTCAAGGAGCGCCAGGGAAGCTTTATCCCCTGAATCCCGGCAAGAGCGGTTGCATCCGCCATTTGAGATTGTTCTGTCACGAAATTCTGAATTTCCAGTGCGATAATCGTTTTTTCCCCGCGGGACGCCAGGATGAGGCATCCCTGGGACGCTTTCTTATCCGGAATGTCATCCGAACGTGACGGTACGATTAATGCGGCGTGGCAATGCGGCGTGGCCACGGCGGAGGCCCCTGGCTCCGGCGGCGGGCGTTCCGGAAAAGATTTTCACCACGCGGGCACGGAGGCGCGCGGAGGCTCCGTCAACTCCTGACAGAAAGGTTCTTGAAAGCCAGATCGTGCCACGCAACACCGATGGAAAAGCGCAGCGAAACATCGGCCATTACGACGTTGACCCGCTCTTCTCCCTTGCTGATGACGTATCCACCAGCTAACCATTCGTTCATCAGGGGCTCAGCAACCGGAATGATGGTGTCTCCGAGTATCATCGTGGTCGAGGATGAGGTGGCGCAGCGGCAATTGCTGGTGCAGTACCTCACTCGCCAGGGTATGCGCGTGACCGGTCTGGGCGATGGAATGTCGTTGCGCCGGGAAATTCAACGCGATGTCCCCTCCCTGGTGCTGCTGGACGTTGGCTTGCCGGGGGAAGACGGGTTCAGCCTGATCCGCCACCTGCGGGAAGCCTGCCCAGGGACGGGCGTTATCATGGTTTCGGTTTCCAGCGATACGATCGACCGCGTGGCCGGGCTGGAAGCAGGCGCGGATGATTACATCGCCAAGCCGTTCGAACCCAGGGAATTGCTGGCGCGTGTGAAAAGCGTGTTGCGGCGGGCGTCCGCCTCATCCCTGGGCGATTGCACCGGACCCCGCGTGGCCGTGGGACGCCGGGTACTGGACCTCGAACGGCGGTTGCTGATGGACGAGGACGGCATGGAAGAACGCCTGGCGCCCGGCGAGTTCAATCTGCTGAAACTGTTCGTGGAGAACCCCAACCGTCCGCTGGCGCGCGACTGGCTGCTGGAAGTCACCAGCCACCGCGAGGCCGAGGCGTTCGACCGCGCCATCGACCTGCGCATCGCCCGGCTGCGGCGCAAGGTCGAGCGGGATTCCGCCCATCCCGAAGCCATCCGCACCGTCCGCGGCGTCGGTTACATGTTCGTCCCCCCTGGGCGTCAGGATGCTTCCCGGTAAGGCTGGCTTGCTCCCGTCATGGCCCGGCCCGGAAACGCCTCACAAAGGCCGCAGAGGCGGCAGCAGTTCCGCCGGGTCGAGGTCCAGTTCGTGCAGCCCGATCTGCCACAGGCAGAAATCCGAGGGTGGCGGTTGAATGGCGGCCAGCGCGCCGTCGCGAAACAATTGCTCCAGCCGGGCGCCTTTGAAGATGCCATGCGCGCCGCCCAGGGTGAGGGCGACGCGGGTGATGCGGGCGGTGGCCTCGCCGACCATGTACTTGGCGCGCAGCATCGCCGTGTTGGCCTCGGGCGAGGGACCGTCCCGGTCGCGCAGCCAGGCGGAATGATACGTCATCAGCCGGGCGGCTTCCAGATCGACGCTCAGTTCCGCCACATGCCGCCGCACATCCGGGTGCCACGCCAGCGACTGGGCATATCCTTCCGGGCGGCGCGCGTGGACCATCCTTCTCAGTTCGTCATACGCGGCTCCGGCGACGCCGAGGTAAACAGCGGTGTAGGACGCCCAGAACCAGTTGCCGTACAGCGTGCGCCAGGGGCGGAAATCGTCGGTGCGGTAAAGTACTGCTTCATCCGGCACCCAGCAGTCTTCCAGCACCAGGGAGTCGCTGCGGGTGGCGCGCATCCCCAGCGTGTCCCAGGTCGGGTTGACGGTGCGGCCCTCGGCTTCGCGCGGGATCAGGATCATCAGGGTGGCGGTGGGGATCGTGGCCTCATCGGGGTAAGCCAGGATCAGGACGTGATCGGTTGCCCCGATCATCGAGGCGAACATCTTGCGTCCGGTGATGCGGTAGCCGCCCTCCACCTTGCGGGCGCGCACGCTCAGGGGACGTTCGCTGATGAGGGCGGTGGTAGTGGGTTCGGAAAAATTGCCGCCGATCATCTTCCCCTGGCGCACCACGAGATCGGCGATCCGGGCTTTGGCGGATTGTGCGATCTCCGGGCTGTCCAGCAGCGGCATGACCACGGAGGAGTGCATGTTGAAGGCGAGCGCGGTGGACGGGCAGCCGCGGCCCAATGCCTCGAAGGCGATGGTGTGGCTGAGCAGGTCGAAGCCGGAGCCGCCCCATTGGCGGGGGATGGTGAGGTGGAGAAAGCCTTCCCGGCGCAGGATGTCGTAGTTCTCGGTTGGGTGGGAGGCATCGCGGTCGTGCGCCGCCGCGCGGGTGGCGAAGTCGGCGGCCAGCGCGAGGCAGCGGTCGCGCAGGTGTTGTTGTTCCGGGGTGATCGCGAAATCCACGCCGTGGGATCCTTATGGTAATGCGGGTGATGGTATTTTCCCGTGCTCTGATTCATTCCCGCGACAATCACACAGGCGAATGCATGGGGGTTATTTCCCCTCCGGCCCTCTGGTCCTCTGGTCCTCTGGTCCTTTATAATGAATCCTGGCGGTGCGGATCGCGGACACCAGCGGCGCCAGTGAGACACCAGACAGACCCACCACCGCCCCGCTTACTTCGACCCGCCCCTCACTTCAGCCCGGCGAGTTCCGCCACCGCCTCCAACTGCTCGGCATGACGCGAGACCGGGTTCAACAGCAAATGATTGGCGCCCGAGGCCACCAGTTCCTCCAGCCGCTCCCGCACCTGCTCCGGCGTGCCGTGGATACCGGACGCATCCGTCCCGCCAGGATTGTGATACACTTCCGTGAACCAGCGGTTGAGTTCGGCGCGCGCCACTCCGGGCCGCTCATCCACCGCCATGAACACGCGCTTGGAGACCGGGAACGCGGCCGGATCGCGCCCGGCCTTCTCCAGTTCCTGTTTCAGCAGCGGCACGGACGCCTGGAATTCCGCGATGCTCGACCCGCCCGATCCCATCCAGCCATCGGCGAGGCGCGCGGCGCGGCGGATGGCGTTGGGATGCCCAACCCCCATCCACAGCGGCAGCGGCTTTTGCACCGGGCGGGTGGCGAGGGAGACGTTTTCCACCTGATAAATCTCGCCGCGATACGTGACCTTGTCCTGGGACCACAGCGCGCGGATCAGTTCCATTTGCTCGCGGAAGCGGCGCACGCGGCCCGCCATGGGGATCTGGAAATCGCGGTAATGGTGGTCGCGGCCCAACCCCACGGCCAGCACGGCGCGGCCGCCGCTGATGAAATCCAGTGTCGCCCATTGATGCGCCACCATCAGCGGGCTGTGGATCGGCAGCACCACCACCGAAGCGCCGACCCGGATGCGGCTGGTGATCGCGGCCGCGTAGGTCAGCACCACCACGGGATCGAGGCACACGCCCTCATCCATCGTGTTCTCCGTGACCCAGAGATCGCGGAATCCCAGGGCCTCGGCGCGGCGTGCCACCGTGCCCACCGTCGTCAGCGCGAGCGGATCGGGGGAGCGGTGCGGCAGCGACATGCCAAGCGGGATCGTGTCGGCCAGAGTCACCGGGCGGTGCTCCTTATTTCTTCTCGATCAGTTCCATTTGGGCACCATCGGGGCAGGCGAGGAAGGCGACGCGGCGGCCGTTTTCCGGGTTGGGCGGCAGTTCTTCCAGCACTTTCACGCCGTTCGCCACCAGTTTCGCCAGCGTGCCGGGGTAGTCCTCGGTGTTCACCGCGAGGTGTTCGATACCGTACTGTTGTTCGTGGTTTTGCGCCGCGATCAGGGTGGTGATGTTCAGTTGCAGCCCGTGCAGATCGAGTTGCACGCCGCGGCCGGGCATGTCGGCTTTCATCGTGGCGCCGAAATTGTCCATGTAGAAGCGGGCCGTGGCGAGGGGGTCGGGGGTTTTCAGGTGGACGTGGTTGATGGTGAAAGTCATGGGGGTTTTCCTGGTTTTCCCCAGGATTGGGCGCGCATCCTGGGCGGTGGTCAAGGCTCAGGGCTTTGCCCTGAAACCCACCAGGAGGCTTTGCCTCCTGGACCTCCACCAAAGGCTCGCCTTTGGAAACTTTCCATTGGAGTCTTAATGGATGGGGTCCAGGGACCCGGTCCCTGGCGGGGCGCGGGGCGGAGCCCCGGTCTTTGTGATTGCCCTGCCTGACCTCCGGTCAGGATCATGCCAGGATGCATCCCCCGCAAAGGACCACCCCATGACCGTCGCCCGCCGCCTGGCCACGTTTCTGACCGAAACCCAAACCGCCGATCTGCCCGAACAGACGCTGGAAAACGCGGCGATGATCATCGCCAGCACCCTCGCCAGCGCCGCGTTCGGCACACAAATTCAGTCCGCCCGCATCATCCAGGCCATGGCCCACGAAAGAGGGGGCCGGGAAGACGCGGCGGTATGGTTCGTGGAGGAGCCAAAGTTACCAGTCGCCAGCGCGATCCAGGCAAACGCGGTGCTCAGCGACGCCGCCGCCTCGGACGACAGCGATCTGCGCAACATCGTCCACGCGGGCACGCCCCTGACCGCCGCCGCCCTGGCCTTCGCGGAACGGGAAAACGCCAGCGGAGACGACGTGCTGACCGCGATCGTACTGGGCTACGAAGCGGCAGGCCGCATCAGCGAAGCCATCACGCCCGGCTTCAAGGACCGCGGTTTCCACGGCTGCCTGGGCGCCGCCTTCGCCTCCGCCGTGGCCTCGGCGCGGATGCTGAAACTGAACGCCGAGCAAATGGCGCAAACCATCGCCCTGACCGCGGTATCCATCGGCGGACTGGCGACGGCGGCGGATACCAGCGTGTCGCGCGAATACCACGCCGGTCTCGCCGCCATGCACGGCGCCAACGCGGCCCTGGCGGCGCAGCGCGGCTTCATCGGCGAGGCCCGCATCCTGGAAACCAAACGCGGGTTCTTCGAAGCGTTCGGCGGCGTCGATGGCGCCACCGCGGGCGAGATCGCGACCCGCGGCATGGGCAAAACCTGGGACATCATGACCGACATGGCGATCAAGCTGATGCCCGGCGGCCATCCGTATCACGCCATCGGCGAGGCCGCCGGTAACGCGGCGCGCGCGGGCAATGTCCTGGCGGCGCAAATCGACAGCATCGTCATCCACCGGCCTGGCATGACCGTGCTCAACGGACCGTTGCACCCGGCG
>JAYVCG010000050.1:0-3312 GCA_043750075.1 Acetobacteraceae bacterium
ACGCGCCCACAAGGTGCTGCCATGTTTCTTCAGCGCGCGTTTGAAAGCCCCATTCCCGCCATACGTGCCGGGAGGCGCCACCTGAACGCCGCCGGGATAACGGAACACCGTGTAGCTGGTGGCGGCATGACCGGCGACATCATGGCCAAACACCTGTGCGCCGAGACCGCTCAACCGGTTGGCCAATTTGGCGGCGAAGCAGCCGTTGATCTCACCCCGGCGGCCGCGGGAGCAGGCATAAAGGATGATCTTCACGCCCGGATTGCATTTGCTCTCCAGTAATACCAACGGCCCTTATCATTGACCCATCCTCGTCATCCCCCGGCTCGACCGGGGGATGACGGAGTGTGTCAATGTTTTGGGCCGCTGGTATAAGCTGGCGAACGCGTTGATGTTGGAATCATACTCAGTAGCCGGTAATTTGGGCTACACAAAATTTGGATAAACCTCGTTGATGTCTGCGTTTTATGGTTAAATTCGTAGCCAAAATTACCGGCTACTGAGTAAGTGTCTGGCGTTAACCAGCGTGTCCGTCATTCCACACGCACCACCGGGGAGGGGATGCTCTCGATCATCACATTGATGCACGCGGGTTTTCCGCTCGCCATCGCACGCTCCACGGCGCCAGGCAGGTCATCAATCCGCGTGACGAGCTCTCCATGTCCTCCCATCGCCGCGACGGCCATGTCATACCGGGTCGGATCGAGTTCGCATCCAAAGGTGCGGTTGGGACCGTAATCGCGCACCTGAAGATTATACTCCGCGTTCCACCGGCAATCCGTGCCGACCACGGCGACGAAAGGCAGGTTCAGACGCACGGCGGTCTCGAACTCCGCCATGTGAAATCCAAAGGTGCCATCACCCAGAATGGCGAAGACCGGCGCCGTCCGCTCGACAACGCGGGACGCCCCGGCGACAGGCAGCGAAGACCCGATGGAGCCCGCGACTCCATTGATCATGCGCCGGTCATTATTCAAAATCGCCTGACCCCATTGCGCGAATTCACCGCCATCGCAGATCAGGATCGTGTCAGGGTCTTGCTCCACGTACGGTTTCAACGCCCGGAACAATTCCGCTGGATGCAGTTTGCCCTCGGTTTTCGATTTCATGTCCGCCCAGGCGCTTGGACGGCCGCGCATGAGGGCGCGTGCCTCGCTGAGCCATACGGTCTCACGGCCATGACCCAGACGCAAAAGCGCATGCGCGGCGGGAAGCGTATCGGCGACGCAACCAAACGCCAGACGCGGGCCAAGCGCGCGGGCGGCGCGCTCGACCAGCGCGCCTTCGGGGTCGATACAAATGAAACGGCAGGATGGATCAATCGGTGGGCCACCGAATTTCAAGGTGAAATCGAAAGCCTTGCCCAACAAGATAATCAGGTCCGTACGTTTGGCGACCTCGGCGAAAGCCCCCAGCGTGGCGTCGTTGAAACCACGGGGGCTTTCCATGATCGCGGTGGGGATGCCAAGCGTGGCCTCGATGCGCGCCAGGATCGCACGGCCGGTGCGATTGGCGAAGCGCGGGCCCGCCAGCAGCAGCGGCTTCTTCGCCTCGTTCATCAATCCCAGAATGGTGCGCGCGGTGGCGTCGTTCAACGCGATGGGGGCTTCGCAAAAATCGCTCGCCGCGGGCCAGACAACGGCGTCTTCCGGCACCGCCGCGTCCAGAATGTCGGACGGCAGGCTAAGATGCACGGGACCGGGACGGCCGGAAACGGCGAGGCGAATCGCTTTCGCCACATCCATGCCGATCGTCGCGGTATTGGTCGCCATCCAGGACGCCTTGGTGACGGGCGCGGCCATTTCCACCTGCCGCAGTTCCTGAAATCCGCCGCGGCCCAACTGGTCCGTTTCAGTATGTCCCGACATCAGCACCATCGGCGCTTCCTGCCCCTGCGCGGTGAACAGCGCGCCCACCGCGTTGGCGTGACCCGGTCCGCCCGTGACCCAGGCGATGCCAGGACGCCCGGTCAAACGCCCATACGCATCCGCCATGTGGACCGACGCCGCTTCATGCCGGACATGCGACAATTCCAGTGTGCTGTCGATCGCGGCATCGAACAACGACATGATATGGTTGCCCGACAGCGTGAAAATCGTCTTGTGTCCGGCACGTTCCAGCGTTTTGATCACGATGTCGGCGCCGCGCAATGTCGTTGTCATATCGTTTTATTTCCGTTGTTGAAGCAAAGGGGGGCCGGAGCCCCCCCTTCCGTTTCCGCCGTACTGCTCAGATCGGATCCCAGGCATAAACGTCGCGGGTCCGTTCCAGCGGCGTGAAGGCTTTCTCCACCGCCGGCAGCCAGTGCTCAGCCAGTTTCTCGGGGTTCCAGCCATCTGGCCGCGCCATGATGCGGATCGGGCGAGGCTGGTTGTACAGATAGATTTCGTTGCCCCGCACACCGAAAATCTGTCCTGACACGCCCGCCGCCGCGTCCGTGCCCAGAAACGCGATCAACTGGGCGATATGGTCGGGACGGGTGCGCTGGGCGCGGACTTTCAGTTGTTCCTCGGACTGGCCGGGCACCGTTTCGATCATGCGGCTGAAGGCGTGCGGCCCGATGCAGTTCGAGCGGATGTGGTAACGCTGCATGTCCATCGCGATGTTGCGCGACAGACCGGCGATGCCAAGCTTGGCGGCGCCGTAGTTCACCTGGCCCACGCTGCCGATCAGGCCGGAGGTGGAGGTGATATGCACGAAACTGCCGCTTTCCTGCTTGCGGAAATGCGTCACCGCCGCGCGGCTGACATAAAAGGCGCCGTAGAGATGCACCTTCATCACCGCGTCGAATTCCTCGGGCGACATGTAATGAAACATGCGGTCGCGCAGAATGCCCGCGTTGTTCACCACCATGTCGATACGCCCGAACGTATCCACCGCCTGCTTCACCATCGCCTGGGCATCGTCCCAACTGGCGACACTGCCGCCGTTGGCGACGGCGCGGCCGGCGCCGTTGGCCTGGGTGATTTCCGCGACGACGCGGTGGGCCGGGCCGTCGTCATGGCCTTCGCCGGTCACGCTCGCGCCGACATCGTTGACCACCACTTGCGCGCCGTTGGCGGCGAGGACAATCGCGGTCGCGCGGCCAATGCCGCCACCGGCGCCCGTGACGACGGCCACCTTGCCATCCAGCATACCCATTGGGTTTCCTCCTTGAACACTCACAACCCGGACAGAATGCGTCAGGATGGGCGCGCTGTCATCCTCCCCCGGCGCCTGTGTGGCTAGCTCGTGATCTGTCCGGTTTTCGTAGCTCGTGAAGTGTCCGGTCGTATGGGCCTCCAGGAATGGAGGATTTCATGGACCGGGCGC
>JAYVCG010000051.1:0-8076 GCA_043750075.1 Acetobacteraceae bacterium
GGAGATCGCCCTGCCGGGCGGCTACAGCGTGACGCCGAAGCTGGCGCAGGCGCTGACGATGGTGCCGGGCGTGGAGCGCGTGGACGAAGTCTGAGGGAATTCACGCGGCTCACAATACCTGAGCGTCTGGAAGCGGGCGCCGATCAGGGCTCGTTCAGCACGCAATGGCCGAAGGTGACACCCACGGATACCGACAGCATGATCCAGGAGACCATGACGAGCGCGAAATCCGATGGCAGGAAGCGTATCATGCATGTGGTGAGAGCCAGCAGCAGTACGACGGATACGCCCAAAATGCCAAACAGCGAATGTTCATCCTGAGTTGTCATCTGATTCTCCCCTCTCCCCTCCCGCGTCCCCACACGGATCATCACATCAACGGGACCAATGGTTTCGTCTCACGTCTCAATCACATGACAATGCATGTGCCGTGCCAGAAAATAAAGTGTTTTGTTATCAATGTATTAAATTTCATCTCTCAGTAAGCGGCGCGGCAGGTTGTAAAGAAACCTGACGTTTCCACCGTTTGGGGTGTAATGGAACTGTAACTGCCCAGGACCCCCCTGGCGTGCCCAGACAGGCCCCGTGAATCAGGTCTGTGGTCGAGCTTGAGGGGATTTGGCGGCGTTTTCCGGTACAAGCTGGCCCACAGGCCTGATTCGCCGGGCCTACCTGGGCAGTTACATGAAACTTTTCTGTTTTAAGAGATGTGACTTTCACAGGTCTATCGCATTATAGGAGACATGCATTATTTTTTGAAAAAATTCAATTTAATGGAATGATTTTTTCGTATATTTCTTTTTGCCAGACGGGATTTTCCAGACTGTGTTTTCCAGACGGTGTTTCCCAGACCGGGCGCCTCAACCCGTGCTCTGCTCCTGGTCGGACCCCACCAGGCCGCGCGCGAAATCATCCGCGTCGAATGGGCGTAAATCGGAGGCCTGCTCACCCACGCCCACCGCATGTACTGGCAAACCAAAGGTTTCCGCCAGCGCCACCACGATGCCACCCCGCGCGCTGCCGTCGAGTTTGGTGACCACGAGGCCGGTGACGGCCACCATCTCCTTGAACACCTTCACCTGCTGCACCGCGTTCTGCCCGGTGGTCGCGTCCAGCACCAGCAGCACGGAATGCGGCGCGGACGGATCCTGCTTACGCAGCACGCGGATCATCTTGGCCAGTTCTTCCATCAACGCGGCCTTGTTATGCAGGCGCCCGGCGGTGTCGATCAGCAGCACGTCGGCGCTTTCGCTCACCGCGCGCGTGAGGGCATCGAAGGCGAGACCGGCCGAGTCCGCGTTGCGCCCGCCGGCGATCACCGGCGCGCCAGTGCGCTGACCCCAGATTTGCAGTTGCTCCACCGCCGCCGCGCGGAATGTGTCGCCCGCCACCAGCACGGCGCGCTTGCCCTCATCGCGATACTGCTGCGCCAGTTTGCCGATGGTCGTCGTCTTGCCGGTGCCGTTGACGCCGACCACCAGCACGACATGCGGTTTACGCGCCGGATCGAGCACCAGCGGTTTCGCCACCGGGCGCAGGATTTTGGCGATTTCCTCCGCCAGGGCCTGCTTGATTTCCGTCTCGGTGACTTCCTTGCCGAACCGTGTGCGGCGGAACTCGGCGATCACTCGCGCCGCGGCATCGACCCCCAGATCGGCGGAAATCAGCAATTCCTCCAGTTCCTCCAGCGCCGCCTCGTCGAGGCGGCGTTTCTTGAACACCGTGGTGATCGTTTCGGTGATCTTCGCCGTGCTGCGCGTCAGCCCTTCCTTGAGGCGGTTGAAGAAGCTTCCCAGTGCCATCAGGCCACCTCCGCCAGTAATGCGTCATCCGTGGCGCCGATGATGCGGCCCATCAGCAGACGGCCGGGCGTTGTTTCCGCCACGAGCCGGACGGGCGCGAAATGTTCCGTGTGCCCGGTCTGACCGCTTTCCGTCAGAATGGAAACGATCTGGCCGCGTTGCGTTTCAAAAAACGCGCGTGATGCTGTCTGACCGGCGGCGCGCAGCCGCGCGGCGCGTTCCTTGCGCAGCGGCTTCGCCACCGCGGGCATCCGCGCGGCGGGTGTACTGGGCCGCTCGCTATAGGGAAACACATGCAGGAAGGGCAGTGCGTTTTCCGTGACGAAATCCAGTGTTTCCTGGAATAACGCCTCCGTCTCCGTCGGAAACCCCGCGATCAGATCGGCGCCGATCGCGATCCCTGGACGGGCGGCGCGGGCGCGTTCGATCACCGCCCGCGCGTCCGCGGTCAAATGCCGCCGCTTCATGCGCTTCAGGATCAGATCGCTGCCCGCCTGCAAGGACAGATGCAGATGCGGCATCAGCCGCGGCTCCTCGGCGATCAGGCGCCACAAATCCTCATCCACCGCCGCCGGATCGAGCGAGGACAACCGTAGCCGCGGCAGTTCCGGCACCTGTGCCAGCAGCCGCCGCGTCAGTTGGCCCAGACCTGGCCGGCCAGGCAGATCGGGGCCGTAGGAGGCGATGTCCACCCCGGTCAGCACCACTTCCTGAAAACCCTTCTCCACCAGCGCGCGCACCTGTGTCACCACCGCGCCGACCGGCACCGAGCGGTTGGGACCGCGGCCGAAGGGGATGACGCAAAAGGTGCAGCGGTGATCGCAGCCTTGCTGGACCTGCACGAAGGCGCGGGCGCGGCCCGCGAACTCGGTCACCAGATGCGCCGCCGTTTCCCGCGCGGTCATGATGTCGCCGACCAGGGAGCCCGCGCCGTCCAGCCAGCTTTCGGGCCGGAGTTTTTCGGTGTTGCCCAGTACGCGATGCACACCGGGCAGGGTGGACCAGGCGGCAGGATCGATTTGCGCCGCGCAACCCGTGACCACGATGCGGGCGCTGGGGTTTTCCCGCGCCACGCGGCGGATGGCCTGGCGGGCCTGACGCTCGGCCTCGGCGGTGACGGCGCAGGTGTTGACGATCACCGTGTCGGTTGACGCATGGGCGAGGTCGCGCATCACCTCGCTTTCGTAAGTGTTCAGGCGGCAGCCGAAGGTAAGGATATTCACGCTCATGGCCTTGTGGTTTATCTGTCCGCGCGGGTTGCCGGAAGGGGGCGTCGGCGGGAAGCCAGCAGCCGGGGCGCTGCCCAGAGCCCCGGCCTTATCTTCCTTCAGGCGATGCGGCCCTGGTCCGGAGCAAAGCCCCGATTGCCCCATCTCCCATCCCATCCTAATTACACCCCATGTCAGACACCACCGAAACCGCCCGCGACTTCATCCGCGACATCATCCACGCCGACCTCGCGGCCGGACGCACCCAACAGGCCGTCACCCGCTTCCCGCCGGAACCCAACGGCTACCTCCACATCGGCCACGCCAAATCGATCTGCCTGAACTTCGGCATCGCCACCGAATTCAACGGCAGGTGCCACCTCCGCTTCGACGACACCAACCCGGTGAAGGAAGAACAACAGTTCATCGACGCCATCCAGCACGATGTCCGCTGGCTTGGCTTCGACTGGGGCCCCCACCTCCACCATGCCTCCGACTATTTCGAACAACTCTACAACTGGGCTGAACACCTGATCCACACAGGCAAGGCCTATATCGACGACACCCCGCCCGAGGCGATGCGCGCCCAACGCGGCACCCTGACCGAACCTGGCCAGAACAGCCCCGGCCGTTACCGCTCCGCCGAGGAAAACCTCGACCTGTTCCGCCGCATGAAGGCCGGAGAATTCCCCAACGGCGCCCGCGTGCTGCGCGCCAAAATCGACATGGCCTCGGGCAACATGAACCTGCGCGATCCGGTGCTGTACCGCATCCTGCACACCCCCCACCCCCGCACCGGCGACACATGGCGCATCTATCCCACCTACGATTTCGCCCATGGCCAGTCGGACGCGATCGAACACATCACCCACTCGATCTGCACCCTGGAGTTCGAGGATCACAAACCCCTCTATGACTGGCTGATCGACAACCTGCCCGTCCCGTCGCGCCCCCGCCAGTACGAGTTCGCGCGGCTGAACATCAGCTATACCGTGCTGTCGAAACGCATCCTGACCCGGCTGGTGTCGGAAAAACACGTCCATGGCTGGGATGACCCCCGCATGCCGACGCTGGCGGGCCTGCGCCGCCGCGGCGTCCCGGCGGCGGCGGTGCGGGAGTTCGTGCGCCGGATCGGTGTCGCCCGTGCCTACAGCACGGTGGATGTTCAGCAACTCGACTCGGCGATCCGCGACGCGCTGAACCCGGCGGCGCCACGGCGCATGGCGGTGCTGCGGCCGCTGAAACTGATCATCGAAAATTACCCGGAAGACCAGACCGAAACGCTACAGGCGATCAATCACCCCGACGATCCCTCCGCCGGCACCCGCCCGATCACCTTCGGGCGGGAGATTTACATCGAACAGGAAGACTTCCTCGAAGCCCCCCCCAAAAAGTTCTTCCGCCTCTCCCCTGGGCGGGAGGTGCGGTTGCGCTACGGCTTCTTCGTCACCTGCACCGCTGTCGTGCGTGGTCCCTCGGGCGAGATCACGGCCCTGCGCTGCACCTACGACCCGGCGACCAAGGGCGGCAACGCGCCGGACGGGCGCAAGGTCCAGGCGACATTGCACTGGGTCGCGGCGGCTGATGCGATCAAGGCTGAGGTACGGCTGTACGGCCATTTGTTCACCCGCCCCGATCCCGGTGCTGAGGGCGACGTGATGGCCGATCTCAATCCTGCCTCCATGGACGTGCTGACCCAGTGCCTGCTGGAACCCGCCCTGGCCGCCACCGCCGAGGGTGAGGCGGTGCAGTTTGAGAGGCTTGGGTATTTTTGCCGCGATCCTGACAGCACGCTGTCTCATCTGGTGTTCAATCGCACCGCCGGTCTGCGGGATACGGCGAAAACGCGGATGGATCCCCCCAAGGCCAGGCCATGAGGCGCATGACCGTTCAGGGTAAGAAGCATCCTCGCGCCTCCTGTCTGATCATGAGGAAAAACGCCTTCTTTCGGCCCCTTTGACCACGTCATCATGCGGGGAACATGACCATTTCCCTTCCTGATCCGCCGTTAAGCGGGGCGGCGGCACCGATGGGCGGCCCAATGGGTGGCAATGCCCTGTGGTGGAGCGTGCTGCTTGGCCTGTGCCTCGTGCTGCTGGCGCCGTTGACGCTCGTGGAAGTGCCGCCGCTGCTGGATTATCCCAACCATCTGGCCAGGCTGTTCGTTCTGGCGGCCGGAGATACCGATCCGGTGCTCGGGCGGTTTTACGCGCCACGCTGGGGGCTCATCCCCAATCTGGCGCTCGACGTGACGGTGCCGCCGCTGTTGCGCCTATGGCCCGTGCATGTCGTGGGCCGCTGCGTCGCCGGCGTGATCCTGCTGCTGCCCGTACTGGGCGCCGCCGCGTATCACCGGGCGCTCAGCGGACGGCTTTCCTACTGGCCGCTTGGCGCCGTGCTGTTTGTTTACAACGCGGCCCTGCTCCGGGGATTTCTCAATTTCATCATCGCGGTGGGCATCGCCCTGCCGCTCGCCGCCGCCTGGGTCGCATGGCGCGAGAAACGCCCCCTCATCGCCATCCCCCTCGCCGTACTGGGCGCGACGGCGCTGTTTTTCTGCCACCTGATCGGCTTGCTGTTCTTCGCCATCCTGATCGGCGCCCATGAACTGGCCGCGCTGCGCACGGACCCGCGCTGGCCACGCCAGGCGTTCCGGCGCGCTCTTGTCCTGCTCATGGTGTTCGTTCTTCCGGCGGCTTTATATACGATGTCCCCCCTCGGTCATCTGCCCGGAGGCACGGATTTCCGCTCGGCGATGAGCAAGGCGCGCACGGCGGTGACCCCGGTGGTCAACTATCTCTGGCCGCTCGACCTCGCGACGGCGGCGTTGTGCCTTGGGACCGCCGTGCTGTGTGTCGCGCGGCGCTGGTGCGTGATCCCTTTTCAGGCGGGCGTGGCGCTGGCCGTGCTGACGGGCCTGTTCCTGGCGTTACCGCATGCGTTCAAACAAACCTTCGACCTTGACACACGTTTCATCATCATGGCGGCGGCGATGGCTCCCGCCGCCCTGGTGCCCGTGGCCCTGCCGCGCCGCGCCGCCTGGATCATCGGCATGGGGTTCTGTCTCCTGTTCAGCATACGCATGGGCGTTTTGATGGACACCTGGATCGCGTGGCGGGCCGAACTGACCGGGCTGCGCGCGGTCATCGCCTCCGTCCAGCCGGGCGATGTCGTGATGACGGTCCGCCTCCCCCGAGGCCCGGAACCGTCCATCTGGGAATACGGCCCGCATCCGCGGCGTTTGTCCGACGACACCGTGACCGATGCTCATTTTCCGGCCTTGCTGGTGATCGAGCACCGCGCCTGGTGGCCGTTTCTGTTCGACAACCCTTCGCAACAACCCATCCAGACCCATGAACCATTCCGTACCCTTACCGTGTGGATCGATACATCCCTGGACCCGATCGGCCTGTTGAAGCAGGCCGTGCCGGGTATTTCGCTGGTCACACATGTACTGGTACTGGGAAAAGGTGAGACAGAAGCCGCGAAATGGCTCGAACCGGCCGCAAGAAATGAAGCCGCCGCGTTGTTTCGTGTGCCAGATCTGTCACGATGACGCGGCCAAAGAACATTCCGGTCATCATGACGGCCAGTTATCCCTGTTGCTTTCATCAATTCACACCGGTCTGACAGAACGATCACGCACGCCGGTTTCCTGTCTGAAACACTGAAACCCGAGTGGTCCCGCGGCGTGTCTCCCGCACTGGTCCGGACCTGCTTCAGCACGCGGACACTGATGTCCGCCAGAGATGCTCAGGAAATGAATCAAATGAGCTTATTGAGAAACGGACTTGATTACCCGGCGCCGGCGAACATCACGCGGCCGCATGGGCAGCACGATAATACGCCCGTGCTCCAAACCGCGGCGGAGGGGAACAGATTGCTGGTGATCGACGATCAGGCTGGCATCACGCGGGTCGTTACCCTCATCGCGACGCGGATGGGCATCGAGACACAGTCCATCAACCTGCCCAATCAGGCGCTTGAGGCGTTTCTGGCGTTCCGGCCCAACATCGTGATACTCGACATGATCATGCCGGAGAAAGATGGGATCGATGTCCTCAATGAACTGCTGCTGACCGGTATTCCGGCTCACATGGTGCTGACCAGCGGGTTCAGTGAAAATTATCTCCGCCTGGCCGAGGCGGTGGTGAAGTTTCACGATAACGCGTCCTGCTCGGTGTTGCGTAAGCCGTTCCGCCGGAACGAACTGGTCGCGGAACTGAGCCGTCACATGGTCAAGGCGTGAGGCGCGCGGTTCCGGACATGCTCCTTCTCATGAGCCCGGCCCTGAAAATCATGGCACGGCCCGCGCGGCGTTCTGGCCACTGATCCAGGCGCCCGCCAGCGTTCCCGCATAGGGGACATCGCAGGCCTCGCCGGCGAACATCAGATGCCCGTCCGCCACGGGAGCGGCCAGACGGTCGCGTGCCAGCGCCTGACCGGGCACGGCGTAGCAATATGCGCCCCTGACCCATGGGTCCGCGTCCCAACGGGTCACCAGAGTCCCTCCTCCCCCGAACAGCCGGTCCACCCGGCCGCCGAAAATGATCCGCAGTTCGCTCAGGGCGTGATCGATCGCGGCGGCCTCGCCCGCATGGGCCAGATCCCAGGCCATGGAACCGCCGATCCAGCCCTGCACGTAATCGCGTCCGAACGGCCAGCACTGGAAGGGCATCAGCGTGTCGCCGCTCCGCGCCATTCGCCGGTCGATCGAGCAATGGAGCGGCAGGTCCAGCCGGTCCGGTCCGGTCGCGCGCAGGGCCACTTTCATCGCCAGACCCATCGGCAGCGCGTGAATGCTGTCCTGGACCCCGGCGGGCAAGGGGGGCTCGAACGCCAGCGCGCCCGAGGCAAGCACGCCCGTGGAGACGGTGACGATGCAGGACGCCGCGGTGAGCACGCCCGCGGCACTTTCCACCGTGATCCGTCCGGAGGGGCCGCCCCAGTGGATTTTGGTCACGGGAGTATTCAGTCTGATGTCCAGTCCCCCGGTCAGGCGGCGGGTCACGAAGGCGCCGATGCCGCCCTGGGGCACGAGATTGCTGCCGCCCAAAGCGTTACGG